>DAINRN010000367.1:0-4235 GCA_036741815.1 Acidobacteriota bacterium | reverse complement strand
GCGCGGGCGTGGGCGCCGGAGTGGGCGTCGGCGTGGACGTCGGGGCCGGAGTCGGAATCGCCGTGGGCGTCGGGGCCGGGGTGGGCGTCCCGTTGCCCGTCGGAGGGCCGATGCGCGGGGAGACCGGGTCCGATCCGCCGCAGCTCACGAGGACCGCCACCACGAATAGAGCCGCCCCGCGGGACATCGCGGGAATCATAGCATCGACGCGGCGGACGGCTTTGTTCAGCGCCCGGGGCGGACCGATACCGTGAGCGTGGTGAACAGGCTCTCCCAGTCCGTGTCCGGCGCCCGCGACTCCTCGAGCAGCGTCCCCTTGAGGAGCCACGGCCCCGGCTCGTCCAGCGTGAAGGTCACCCTCCCTTCCGCGTCGGTCGTCCGCATCGACGATCGTCCCCCGCCCGCGGCCACTACGGAGAAGCCGGCCAGGCCCTTGCCGCCGCGGAGCACGCGGAGAGGCAGCGGGCTGCCCGCGCCCACCGCTGTCGGGTCCTGCTCGGGGACGATCTCCAGCTCCATTCCCACGGGATCCGCCCAGGAGCGGTCGGTCTCCGCCTCGCCGACGCGCACGAACGTCTTGGCCAGCTTCCGGTATGTCTCGCGCCAGCGCCCACCCTTCTTCCAACGAGCGCGGACGCCGGCCGGGGCGCCGATCTCGTCCAGGTATTCCTCCACCTCCGCGGTACCGAGGCTGAGGGTCCGCGGGCGCGACTCCACCCACAGCGCCGCGATCCCGGAGGCGGACAGGGAGGCCGACAGCTCGAGGGCCTTCGCGCCCGGGCCCTTCACCTCGAGGGGCCGCGTCAGGCCGCCGAGGCGGACTCCGGTCGCGGCCAGCCGATCCGCCTCCACCGCCGTCTCCGCCTGTGGAAAGCGCATGGCGCTGGTCAGCTCGAGGCTGACCACCGAGCCGGGCGTCACCGCGAACCGGGCGGGTATGAGCCACGTGTCGTGGGCGAGGGCCGGTCCGGCGGGAAGGACGAGCAGCACGGCCATGGCCGTGGCGAGGCGATCGCTTGTCATCGGCATTCCTGTCATTCTTTGACCTCCTACCCTATTTCGCGAGCCGCACGTCCCATTCCGGCGCCACGCGCAGCAGGAGCGGCCGCAGGGCCCTGACCCGGCGCAGGCCGCGGTAGAGGGCGACCTGCGCGCGCCGGAGCGGCGGCAGCGCCGCTACCGTCTCGTCCGCAGCGTCCGCGGCTGCGACGTGCCGCGTCCGGAAGTGCGGCGAGGCCAGGCGGTCCAGCTCGCGCAGGGAGAGGGGACGGATCTTCGAAAAGTCCACGCCCCGCCGCCAGCGCACCCAGGCCACCTGCCATGGCCGCGGGAGAAAGCCCACGCCCCAGAGCTGGACATGCGGCTCGGGCGCCAGCGAGAAACGGTTGCCGGTGTTGACCAGCGCCATCCCCCGCGGCGCCAGCACGCGCGCGGACTCCGCGAGCGCCTGTCCCGGGTCGCGGGTCATCTCCAGCGTGGCCGCCGACACCACGACGTCGAAGGACCCGTCGGGGAACGGCAGCCGCTCTGCGCACGCGCAGACGAGCATGGGTGCGGGCAGGCCGTGGTCGAGGAACCGGCGCCGGCTCAGGTGGAGCCAGCGCATCGCAATGTCCACGCCGACGACGCGCGGGAATCGCCCGGCGGCGGCCACGAGCAGGGCCCCTGTCCCCGATCCGACCTCGAGCAGGGAGCGGGGCGGATCGGAACCGGGCGAGGTCCCGTCATCGAGGACGCGCAGCAAGCGGCGGGCCTTGGCCTCGCCCTGCAGCGCGCCGCGCATGAAGGCGCGGCGCAGCTCCACCGGGGTGATGTCGCTCAGGCTCCAGTAGTACTCCAGCAGGCCGCGCAGGTCGTGCTGGTCCAGCGCCTCCAGTACCTTGGCCGTGCGCCGGCGGTCCTCCTCGACGTCGAGATAGGGATCGGGGAAGACCCGGAAGTCGGGGATGCCGTCGAGGACGGGATAGGCGCGGATGCAGGCGCCGCAGGCGAAGGTCCCGCGCCGCGCGGTCAGCGGCCCACGGCAGGCGGGGCAGACGAACGCTACGTCCGTCGCCGGTACTCCTCCTCCGTGGGGACCGGGCGCCACAGCTTCGCCCCCACCGCCGCCCGGGCGAGCTGAACGGGCTGGAAGACGACGCTCGGCCAGAGGAAGACCTCCGTCGTGCAGTGGCACTCGCGCGCGCGGATGGAGGCGCGCAGCGCCTGGGCCTCGGGCGAGTCCCAGATCTCGAAGAAGGACTTCTTCCGCAGGTTGCCGAGCGGCGGGTGGTTCTCGCAGACGGAGACGTCGCCGTTGGCGTAGACGACGCCGCTGAGGTTTCCCGCGGTGCACGGCACGTACTGCCGGTCCGTCTCCATGGTCTTGCCCTTCGCCCACTGCAGCAGCGGCTCCACCACCGCCCCGAACCGGCCCTGCTCGCGGTCCTTCCACACCGAGGCCACATAGCGGTACAGCTCGCGGTACTGCTCGAGGGCCGGCCCCTTGAGCGAAGGGTTCTTGCGGTCCCCCCGGATCACGGCCAGGTTGTGGTGGTCCATGGCCGGGCAGCGCTCGTGCAGGAACTTCGTGAGCTGCCGCAGCTCTTCCATGTTCTCGTTCGTGGCCGTGCCCACGGAATGGATGCGCAGGCGCGGGTCCTCCTTCTGGAGGGCGGCCAGCATCTCGTACGTCTCCATCGCCTTGTCGAAGGACTTCGGGTTGCCGCGGAAGCGGTTGTGGTACTCCGGCATGCCGTCGAGCGACAGCTCGCAGACGAACAGGCGCAGGGAGGGATGGCGGAGCAGCTTCCGCAGCGCGGCCTCCGTGCGGTCCGGGAAGTACCCGCTCGTGGGCACGTAGATCTGCTGGACGCCGTTTCCCTCCACGAAGAGCGAGCACACCTCGGCGAAGTCCGGGCGGATGAAGGGCTCGCCGCCGGACAGGTTGAGGTTCTCGAACGCGCCCAGCTCGCGTGACAGCTTCGCGAACTCCTCCAGCGTGAGGTCGTCGCGCTGGTTGAGGTTCCGCCAGTAGAAGCAGTGCTCGCAGGTCAGGTTGCAGATGGAGTTGATGAAGACGACCATGAACGGCGGGGTGCGGCCGGGGCGGTAGCCGGCGGTGGCCCGGGACGACAGGCGGCCGTGGCGCAGCACGCGGGCGCCCAGATCGGCCAGAGGGATCCGCTTCATCGTCAGCCCGCCATTCTAGCGTGTTTGTCCGTCACGGGCGCCGCTTGCGGGCCAGCAGCCAGAAGCCCCTGAGATCGACGATCCGCAGTCCGGGGACCACCGGCGCCTCCAGGAGGTCCTTATCGCCCGTCACCAGGACGTCCGCACCCATCGCCCGTGCCGCTCCGAGGACGGCCTCGTCGTCGGGATCCCGCAGGCCCACGGGCGGCGGGCTGGTCGGGGACTCCTCCATCACGGAAGCGGAAGAGCGAAGAAACGCGCCGATGTCTTGAGCGGTCTCTTCCGGAACGCCGATCTTCCCGGCCAAGACGCGCACCAGCTCCTCCAGGACGCCGTCGGAAAGGAGCAGCTCGTGCTCGGCCAAAACGGTGCGGATCACATCGGCGCAGAGTCCCCGGGTCGCGAACGCCGCTACGAGCACGTTCGTGTCCACGAAGACTTTCAAGAGACGATCTTGAAGACGTCCTCGTCGGTCAGGATCCCCTGGGCCTCGGCGAACGGCGCGACGCGGCGCCGCATCTGCTCGAACAGGTCGATGGCGAGCTGCCGGCGAAGGGCATCGCGGACGACGTCGCTCTGGCTGCGCCCGGAGAGCTTCACGACGCGCGCGAGCAACCGCCCGACGCCCTTGTCGAGGCGAACGGTAATCGTTGCCTTCATGTAAGACAATGTACTACAAGGAGAAGATCCGATCAAGCACCATCCGCGGCCAGACCACGGAACCATTCCACGGTGCCGCGCAGGCCCTCGTCGAGGGTGACCGGGGATCGGTAGCCGAGGGCCCGCAGCCGCGTGAGGTCGGCCGCCCACCGTTGCGACACGCCCGAGGCCACGAGGCCGGTGTAGACGAAGCGCGGGCGCGCGCCCATCCGCTCGCAGATGAGGCCGGCCAGGTCGCGGATGGTGACGGGCTCGCCCGAGGCCACGTTGTAGGCCTCGCCGCCGAGCGGCGCGCGCTTGGCCACGGCGAGGAAGGCCTCGACCGCGCCGCTCACGTGGACGAAGTCGCGCACCTGGGTGCCGTCCCCCTCGATGCGCAGCTCGTTCGGGTCGTCCCGCACCTT
>DAINRN010000366.1:0-4259 GCA_036741815.1 Acidobacteriota bacterium | reverse complement strand
TCATGAGCTGGAAGCTCAAGCCGGGAAGCCACAAGGTCCAGATCGCGAAAGACGGGCACGAGCCGTGGGAGGGGACGGTGGCCGTGCAGCCCGGCAAGCGGACCCGCGTGGACGTCGAGCTCAAGCCAAACGCCCCGGCTCCCCAGCCCACGGTCGAGGCCGTCGACCCGACGAAGGTCTACGAGGTGGCCGAGGTGGACGCCCGGCCCAACAAGGTCACCGGGGAGTGGGCCACGGCCCCGAAGCTCAAGTCCGGCGAGCGGATCTCGGTGGCGGGCAGCTTCGTGGTCAACGAGAAGGGCGAGGTGACGGATCTGCGGATCACCGAGTCCGGCGGAAAGTCGCTGGACGAGTCGGTGGCCGCGGCCATCCGCAAGTGGAAGTACGCACCCGCGACGCGCAAGGGAGTGAAGGTCAAGGTCCGGCTGCCCTTCCGACAGACCTTCACCACGGGCTAGGGGACCATGGCGAAGCTCATCGTCAACCCGACGTCCTCGGCCCGCCGCGAGATCCCCCTGGCCCGCGCCCTGCTCTCCATCGGGCGCGACCCCAGCAATGACGTGGTCCTGCCCGACGCCATGGTGTCGCGCCGCCACGCGGTCATCGAGTGCCGCGGCAGCCAGTACTTCATCCGCGACTGCAACTCGAGCAACGGGTCCCTCGTCAACGGCGACCGGGTGAGCGAGAGGGGATTGCGGGATGGCGACCTGGTCGCCATCGGCACGGCCCGGCTGCTCTTCCGCGAGGAGCTGTCGCCGGAAGACGCGGCGGCCAAGGTGGTCCAGCATCCGTCGGCCCCGCGCCTGCAGTGCCCGTCCTGCCACGCGGACTACCGCCAGGGCGACGTGTTCTGCCGGCAGTGCGGCGGGTCCCTGGCCCCGCCCGCGCCCCAGAAGGCGGTGTGCGTCGCCTGCGGGACGGTGGTGGCCCTGCCCGCCAAGTTCTGCAACGCCTGCGGCAAGGCCCTGGAGGCGGAGGCCGCGCGGCAGGAGGCCACCAGGCCGCATCCCATTCCGGCGGATCCCGCGCCCGATCCCGATCCGGGCCCGGGTCCGCGCGAGGAGCCGCCCGCTCGCGCCCCCGAGCCCGAGCCGCGGCCGCCTGTGGAGGCCAAGGCGCCGGCCCGCGTGGCGCGAGCCGCGGTGGCCAGCGCGGCCCCCGCAGCCAGCACCGGAGCCGCGGCCACTGCCGGCGCGGCGGCCAGCATGGCCCCGCGCCCCGCCCCCGGCCCGCGCCCCGCGCCGGCCCCGCCGCCGCGGGCCTTGGAGACCAAGATCGAGCCGCTGGCCTCGTCGGAGGCGCAGCCGGCCGGGTTCGGTTCGCGCCTGCTCGCGGGCCTGATCGACGGCGCGGTCGTCGGCGTGGTCCAGGTCGTCGTGCTGGCCCCCGTCATCGTCTATTGGTGGACGCGAGAGCCGCCCCAGTCCTCCAGCGACGTGGGCTTCTGGCCCATCCTGTTGTCCTTCGGCCTCGTGCCGGTGGCGCTGGCCCTGGGCGCCGTCTATTACATCTACTACTGGGGCGTGAAGGGCGCGACCCCCGGCAAGCGCGTGCTCGACCTCGTGGTGCAAGCTGAGGACGGCGCCCATCCCATCGGCGTGCCCCGCGCGTCGATGCGGCTCCTGGGTTATATTCTTTCCGGAGCCCTGTTCGGGATCGGGTTCCTCATGATCGCGCTGGGCGGCAGCGCGCTGCACGACCGCCTGGCCGGAACACGCGTCATGCGCTGGCGGAGGACCTGACCCTGGAACCCACCGGAGTGGAGCCCGTCGCGGCCGAGCCGGGCCTCGTCCTGCCGGGCGCCCGCACCGCCCCCCGCATCCACGTCTGGCGCGCGCTCTGGGAGCTGGTCCACGACCTGTCGGTCGCCGTGCTCTTCTGCTTCTTCCTCATCACGTTCGTGGCCCAGGCCTTCCGGGTCCAGGGCACGAGCATGCTGCCCATGCTGGAGGACGGGGAGCGGATCATCGTGAACAAGTTCGTCTACCGCTTCCACCCCATCGACCGCGGGGACGTGGTCGTGTTCTGGTACCCCAAGGACCCGTCGGTCTCGTTCATCAAGCGCGTGATCGGGATGCCCGACGACACCGTCGAGCTGCGCAACGGAGTGCTCTACGTCAACGGCCAGCGGCTGAACGAAGGCTACGTGCTCCCCGGCTTCCGCGACGACGAGAGCTGTCCGCCGGTGACGGTCAAGAAGGGCTACTACTACGTCCTGGGCGACCACCGGAACAGCAGCAACGACAGCCGCAACTGGGGCGAGGTGCCGGAGAGGTACATCTACGGCAAGGCCTTCTTCCGGTTCTGGCCGGTCTCGAAGGTCGGCTTCATACACTGAATCGACGTCGTGCCTGAACGGCGTCGATTCAGTGTTTGTCCCTACGTTGTCGCGTTATCAACACAGTTCCCTTGTCCTGACGTTGTCAGCCGGTCTTCAGTGCCATTCCTTTGTCCGTATCCCGTCCAGCGTCACTCCCTGCCCACGCCCAGCGCGTCGGCCACCCGGTTGATGTAGTTGAACCAGGACGCGATCAAGGTGATCTGCAGGATGCCCTTGTCGTCGAACCCCGCGGCGCGAAGCCGCTCGTGGTCTTCCCGGCTGACGCGCGTGGCGTCCCGCGTCAGCTTCTCGACGTACTCCAGCATGGTCCGGTCCTGATCGGAGATGGGGGCGCTGTGGTAATCCCGCTGGATCGCCTCCACCAGGCCGTCGTCCAACGTCACGCGACGCAGAAACTCTGCGTGGGACTCGATTCAATAGTGGCAGCGGTTGGCCGCGGAGACGACCGTGGTGATCATCTCGTGCTGCCGCCGGGTGAGCGGAAGGTCGGGGGACATGAGCGCCCCGAACGTGCAGAACGCGTGACGCAGCGCTTCCGGGATGAGGCTGTGGGAGGCCACGATGCCCGAGGTGCCGTCTCCGGTCGGGTGGACGGGATCGGCGTATTCGGCCGGGTAGAGGGTCTTCTGGGCCTCGATGGCGGCCTTGAGATCCGCGCCGGCCTCGGCCATGGGCACGGTCTTGATCCAGGTCATGGTCTCCTCCCCGGGCATGGTCGCAGCTTTTGGCGTGACGCGCGACCGCGGACCGTTTATCCTACGTCGTTGGGCGGGAGGTGGAAGCGATCGATGCCGGGACCGAGAGGGTGACGGCGCGCGGGCCGCGGGCCACGCTGGCCCTGGAGGACGGCCTGGTCTTCACCGGCCGGCCGCTGGGCCGGCGGGGAGAGACCACGGGGGAGGTCGTCTTCAACACCGCCCTCTCCGGTTACCAGGAAGTGCTCACCGACCCCTCCTATGCCGGCCAGATCGTCACCATGACCTATCCCCACATCGGCAACTACGGGATCAACCGCGAGGACGTGGAGTCCGCGCGTCCGCAGGTGGCCGGCTTCGTGGTGCGCGAGGCCTCGACGGTGGCCTCGTCGTGGCGCTCCGCGGGCACACTGGCCGAGTACCTCGACGAGGCGGGGATCGTGGGGATCAGCGAGATCGACACCCGCGCCCTGACCCGGCACCTGCGCACGCACGGGGCCAAGCGCGGGATCATCTCCACGCTCTCGGACGACGCCGGGGCTCTGGTGGCGCGGGCCGGCGCCTCGCGCTCCATGCTGGGGCTGGACCTCGCCCGTGAGGTCACCTGCGCCGATCGTTACTCCGTGGGATCCACGTCCGCGGACGGCCGCCGGGAGGATCCGTTCCGGGTGGTGGCCTACGACTTCGGGATGAAGCAGAACATTCTGCGCATGCTGGCCGCCGCGGGCTGCGACGTCACCGTGGTGCCGGCCACCACCTCCGCGGCGGAGGCGCTGGCCCTGGACCCGGACGGGATCTTCCTCTCGAACGGCCCGGGGGATCCGGAGCCCTGCCGTTACGCGGTGGAGGCGGCCAGGGAGCTGATCGAGAAGCGGCCGGTCTTCGGCATCTGCCTCGGCCACCAGATCCTCGGCCTGGCCTGCGGCGGCCAGACCTTCAAGCTGAAGTTCGGGCACCGCGGGGCCAACCACCCCGTGAAGAACCTGGCCACGGGCCAGGTGGAGGTGACCTCGCAGAACCACGGCTTCTCCGTGGACCCGAAGCTCTTCGAGAAGCCGGAGTTCATCCTCACCCACGTCAACCTGAACGACGGGACGGTGGAGGGCTTCCGCCACCGCGACCTGCCCGTGATGTCGGTCCAGTACCATCCTGAGGCCAGTCCCGGTCCCCACGACAGCCATTACCTGTTCGCTCGGTTTCGCGAGCTGATGAGCGCGTAGCGC
>DAINRN010000365.1:3572-4270 GCA_036741815.1 Acidobacteriota bacterium | reverse complement strand
CCCAGAGCCCGGCGATGCTCCGGCGTCTCGTCGTCCACCCTGTAGCTCCCGAACCCCACCCGGCTGCAGGTCAGGCCCGTCGTGCCCAGAGGCCCGTAGCCCTCGGGCTTCCCGGCCTCCCGCATGCGCGCGGCGTAGGCCGCCGTGCCGTCCGCGGTCGCCGCGGAGGCCAGGCGCCGCGCGGACAGGGCCCTCTCCGCGGTGGACGGCGCGGCCGCCTGGTCCGAAAGGGCCTCCGCGACGCGAGCGGGGTCGGTGACAGGCGCCCGGCAGGCGAAGTCCCGGCAGACGTAGAGCGCTGAGCGACCGTCCACGAGTCCCTTCCCGGCGAGGAGGGGAAGGCCGGTGTCGCCGGCGCCGGGCGCCCCGTATTCGACGATGCGGTTGGGCAGGTAATGCCGCCCCGCCTCGCGGCGCAAGGCGTCGAGATCCGGCGCGTCCGGGGTCCCGACGAAGGCCAGCTCGACCGGGCCCTCCAGCAGCAGGTCCACCACGGCCAGGCTCCGGGCGAACGCGCGCGGCTGGCGGACGATCGCCTTTCCGTAGGCGCGAACTGCGCGGGCCCCCTCCTCGCGCAGGTCGTCGCGGTAGGCCTCCAGCTTGTCCATCGACTCAATGTCCACGGCCAGGAAAAATGGCCATTCCCCGGAGGGATCGATCTGCTTGCCGCACTTCACATTGAGTACGACAGGGATTTT
>DAINRN010000365.1:0-3562 GCA_036741815.1 Acidobacteriota bacterium | reverse complement strand
CGCGCGAGGACGTGCGCGGCCACCGCGTTGGCGCTGGGCGTCGCGCCGTCGTGACCCTCGCGGTGGCGGACGATCAGCGCCTCGTGGCCGCGCGCGGTGGAGTAGTAGCCGCCGGCCTCGTCCGCGAAGTCCTCTTCCATCCGCTGGGAGAGGGCCTCGGACTCGCGGAGCCAGCCAGGGCCGCCGCCGGCCTCGTAGAGGTCGAGGAGGCCCTCGGCCAGGTACGCGTAGTCCTCGAGGTAGCCGGCGAGGTGCGCCTTGCCCTCGCGGTACGTGCGAAGCAGCCGCCCGTCGGCGGCGCGGAGCGCCTTCGTGGCGAAGCGGGCCGCGCGCTGCGCGGCCTCGAGGTAACGCGCGTCGCCCAGGACGCGATACCCCTCGGCCATGGCCCCGATCATCAACCCGTTCCATGCGGTGAGGACCTTGTCGTCGAGGCCCGGTGGCACCCGCTCCAGGCGCGCCTGGTAGAGGCGGGCGCGGGAGCCCGCGACGTCCCGCTCCAGCGCGTCTTCGTCCAGGCCCAGGGATTTCGCGACGCGGGGTCCGGTGCGCGACGTGTTGGGGATGCTCTTGCCTTCCCAGTTCCCGCGCTCGCTGATGTCGTAGTAGGCGCAGAAGCGGCGGGCGGCCTCGTCGTCGCCCAGGGCGGCGCGGACGTCGTCCGGCGTCCAGACGAAGAAGCGGCCCTCCTCGCCCTCGGAGTCCGCGTCCGTGGCGGAATAGAAGCCGCCCTCGGGCGACGTCATCTCGCGGAGCACGTAGTCGAGGATCTCCGCGGCGATCCTGCCGTAGAACGGCTCCGCTGTGGCCTGGTGCGCCTCCAGGTAGACATTCGCCAGCTGCGCGTTGTCGTAGAGCATCTTCTCGAAGTGGGGCACCAGCCAGCGCTCGTCCACCGAATAGCGGTGGAAGCCGCCCCCCACCTGGTCGTACATCCCGCCCCGCGCCATCTCGTCCAGCGTCTTGCGCGCCATCTCGAGGGCGCGGTGGTCCCCGAGCCGGCGATGGCACCGGAGAAGGAGGGACAGGGCCCCGGAGGGCGGGAACTTGGGCGCTCCTCCGAACCCGCCGAAGCGCGCGTCGAAATCGCGGGAGAGCTGGTCGCGGGCGGCCCGCAGCTCCGCTTCGCCGACCGATCCACCGGGGGCGGGGCGCGCGGATTCGCGCAGGTACCCGACGACCTCGCCGGCCTGGGCGCGCAGCCCGGCGCGGTCGGTCTCCCACAGGCCCGCGATCTTCTCCAGCAGCGTCTTGAACCCCGGGCGGCCGTGCCGGTCCGTCGGCGGGAAGTACGTGCCCGCGAAGAACGGCTCCTGGTCGGGGGTGAGGAACACCGTCATGGGCCATCCACCCTGGCCCTGGTTCATGGCCACGGTGGCGGACATGTAGATGTCGTCGAGGTCCGGGCGCTCCTCGCGGTCCACCTTGACGCACACGAAGTCGCGGTTCATCCGCTCGGCTACCGCCTCGTTCTCGAACGACTCGTGTGCCATCACATGGCACCAATGACAGGCGGAGTAGCCGATGCTGAGCAGGATGGGCTTGTCCTCCGCCCGGGCCCGGGCGAGGGCCTCCTCTCCCCACGGGTACCAGTCCACGGGGTTGTGGGCGTGCTGGATGAGGTAGGGGCTCGTGGAGTGGACGAGGCGGTTCGGATTCCGGGGGGCGGCAGGCTGGCTCATGGGGCGGGCTCACCCCAACCTAGCACGCCGGGCCTGACGCTGCTTCGCCTACTCCCGCGCCCCCGCCTGGCGGAGCATCGCCGAGATCTCCTCCCCCAGGCCGTCCTGGCGGAACTGCGTCATCATGAGCGGCGTGGCGCCCCCCGGCGCCCGGCTGTTGACCTCCGCGCCCGCGGTGATCATGGCCTCCACGACCCTGGGGGAGCAGTGCTGTGCGGCCCAGATGAGGGTCAGCGCGTTCTTCCCCTTGCCTTCGTTGACGTCCGAGCCGCCCCGGAGCAGGGCGAGCACGACGTCCTGCCGGGCCTCCGCCGGACCGTGCGCGCAGAAGGCCACCGCCGTGAACAATACGTGGTCGCCGCGGGAGTCGCGCGTGTTGGGATCCATTCCCGCCTCGAGGAAGAGCCGCACCGCTTCCGCGTTGCCGGCCCTCACCGCATAGTCGAAGCCCTCGGGGGTCGCCTCGTATCCCATCCCGCCCAGCGCGCGCTTGAGGCGCCGCACGGGATCCTCGTCCGCGGTATCGGCGGGGGGGCTGGCCTCCTCCGCCGGAGGCTCGAGCTCTGCCACGCCTCCCGGCCGCAGCGCGCCCTCCACCCGCGCGTCGAAGTGCCAGTCCTGGCCCAGCATCTTCGAGCGCACGTGGGCGCGCACTTTCTTCTCGTCCAGGGCCGTGAGGTCGAGGACCATGTACCCGCGGTGCGTCCGTCCGCTCTCGGCCACGTCGGCGTGATAGGGGACGCAGGCCACGTCGTCCAGGCCGTACCCCCAGCGCACCTTCAGGGCCCGCACCTGCTTGGCGCGGGCCAGCGCCAGCAGGCGGTCCGCACGCCGGTCAGGGGGCGCGACCGGCAGGTCCGACAGGATCGCCACCAGGTATTTCCGCCCCGGGTCCTCCGGGTCGGTGTCCATGCTGATGTAGGCGTTGACGAGACGGGTGGTGTGGCCCTTGACCGTGAAGGTCCCCAGCGCCTCATCCGCGGAGGCGTAGGCGGCGCCGATCACGAAGACGCCGGCCGTCAGCCCCTGCGGCACGCGCATGCGTGAATCCCTCGGGCGCGAAGCTTAGACCAGTCCGGTCTCCAGGGATAGGGAGCGTGCCGGAACCGCGGGGTTCCACGGAATCAGAGTGCGCGCAGGGCGATCATCGCCGCCGCCGTGCGGCCGGTGGGCCCCTCCAGGGTCAGGAATCCCGCCACCCCGGCCGCCAGCACCACGAGGCCGAGCCCGAAGACCGCGTCCCGCAGGATCTCGACCGCGCGCGCCGCCGGCGTACGGTCCGCATAGTGCTCGGTCCAGAGGAAAGTGGAGCCCTGGCCGTTCCTCACCGTCTCCCTGTAGGTCATTGCGCTGGACATGTGTGGCCTCCTTCGTTCTATTTCGGGCGTCTGCGCCCGCATTGGTAGAGACGGCGGCCACGCGTCCAAGGTTGCTTGTCGAGTGTCTAAGACAAGTCTTTACGTAACGGCGTTCAACGATCCGGACGTGACGGGGAACAAAACGAGGGGGCCCGCCGATCTCTCGGGTGTGGCGGCGACTTGGTGGGAGAATGACCTCGGGAGGGACGCCTTGCATCGAGCGAGCAACGAACGCGGGGCCAGTCTGGCCGAAACAGTCCCCTCCCCCTGGTGGGGAGGGGTAGGGTGGGGGGTCGACGAATGAATCGCAGGGCAGTCCTGTTCGGTCTGGCCTCCACGGCGGTGGGGTTGGCGTGCAAGGCGGCGGCGTCCGGACCGCGCCCGGCGGTGGGCGCGGCGCCCGACCAGAAAGGCTCGAGCATGGGGGACAAGGTCGTTAAGTCGGACGAGGAGTGGAAGAAGGTCCTTACGCCCCAGCAGTACCACGTGCTCCGGGAGAAGGGCACGGAGCGCGCCTTCACC
>DAINRN010000364.1:0-4281 GCA_036741815.1 Acidobacteriota bacterium | reverse complement strand
GTGCCGGCGGGGGACCACCAGGATGTGGGTCGGGCCCTGCGGGTTGATGTCGTGGAAGGCCAGGACCTGCTCGTCCTGGTAGGCGACCTTTGCGGGCACCCGCCCCGCCACGATCTCGCAGAAGAGGCAGGACACGGCCCGAGTCTACAGGCCTGTCAGTTCCCGGTCCAGCGCCGCCAGCAGCTCGCGGACGTTGCGCGCGTTCTGCCCGAAATCCATCGTACCCATCCGCGACTTGGACCGCACGGTCACCTTCGTCTTGCCGCCCTCCCGCCGGATGCGCACGTTGACGTCATCCTTGAAGCGCAGGACCGGGGTGGAGGCCACGTAGTGGACCTCGCTGCCGCCGGGCCCGCGGCCCGCGCCCACGAACGCAAAACGGGGCAGCTTGGCGACCGCGGCCTTGAGCGCTTCCGTGACCTTCTGCTCGTTGGCCGCGTACTCGCGCGGCTGGAGGTCGGGGTACTCCGGCGTGCGCCCGGTCTCCACCATGCTGAGGCGCGGCCAGGCGAGGAAGGCGGCCACCGCGCCCGCAACGACGAGGAGGAGCAGGAGCCGCTTCATGCCCGCTTCAGCTCGCCTCGAGGGCCAGGGGCATCTGCGGGGAGGAGAGGCCGCGGAGGATCTTGCGCGTCATCGACGAGACCGGCAGCGAGGCCACTTCGGGCAGTGCCACCCAGCGGTACCGTTCGGGATCGAGGGGAGGCTGGCGACGCAGCCGGGCCCGGTAGGTCTCCACACGGATGCGGCGGAACGTCACGACGTGGCGGGCCCGCGCGACGAGGGCGCCGGGCAGGACGGCCAGGCCGTGGCGGGACAGCAGCTCGGGCGCGAGATCCGGCAACCCACGCGCTTCGAGGGACGTCTGCGGGACCTCCCACATCCTGCCCATGAGCCGGCCTTCGGCGCGGCGCACGAGGAGCACGCGGCCGTCCCTTTCCACGAGCGCGGCGGCCACCGTCACGTCCACCGGCGGGCGTCGGTACCGGGCCTCGGGGATCTTGTCCTGAAGACCCAGGGCAAGGGCTCGACACGACGTGCGGACGGGACAGACGGGACAGGCGGGCCGTCGTGGAGTACAAAGGACGGCACCGAGCTCCATGACGGCTTGGTTCCAGTCGCCCGGGCTGTCGGGATCGAGGCACTCCTCGGCGAGGTTGTAGTAGGGGCCGTCCCGCCGCCAGCGCGGCCCGCGCAGCGCGCGCAGCCGGGCCAGGACCCGCCGCACGTTGCCGTCCACGACGGGCAGCCGCACGCCGTAGGCGATCGACAGGACGGCGCTCGCCGTGTACAGGCCCACCCCGGGCACGGCCAGGGCCGCCTCCAGGGTCCGCGGGAAGCGGCCGCCGTGGTCGCGCGCGATGTGCTGCGCGCCGCGGCGGAGGTTACGGGCCCGATGGTAGTAGCCCAGCCCCGACCACGCGGCCACCACGTCCTCTTCGGCGGCCGCGGCCAGGGTAGCGGCGTCCGGAAAGCGCCGGAGGAAGGACTCGTAGTAGGGAAGGACGGTCTTGACCGTGGTCTGCTGCAGCATGACCTCGGCCACCCACACGCGGTACGCGTCGCGGTCGCGCCGCCAGGGCAGGTCGCGGCGGTGACGGCGGTACCAGGCGATAAGCGCGCGCCGCCAGGCCGGCGGCGCGGTCATTCCGCGGTTCCGGCCGGCTCCGGGGCCCGCGCCTGGGCGCGCCGGTCTGCCAGGCCGCGCTCCGTGATCCTCTCGATGTCGGCGCCCAGGCCCCGCAGCTTCTCGTCGATGCGGTAGTAGCCGCGGTCCAGGTGGTAGATGCGGTCCACGATGGTCTCGCCCTTGGCGGCCAGGCCGGCCAGCACCAGGCTGGCCGAGGCGCGCAGGTCGGTCGCCATCACCTGCGCGCCGGACAGCGGCGTGTGGCCGACCACCACCGCCGTCCGCCCGTCGATGCGGACGTTCGCCCCCATCCGCTGCAGCTCCGCCACGTGCATGTAGCGGTTCTCGAAGATGGACTCGGTGATGGCGCTGGTGCCCGCGGCCTGCGTCATCACGGTCATGTATTGCGCCTGCATGTCGGTGGGGAACCCGGGGTAGGGGATGGTGGTGACGTCGGAGGCCTTCAGCGTGCGCGGAGCGCGCACGCGCAGGTTCTCGGGACCCTCCTCGATGCGAATCCCCGTCTCGCGCAGCTTGTCGAGCACGGCCTTGAGGTGGGCGGGCTGGCAGTTGCGGATCTCGATGTCGCCACCCGCGATGGCGCAGGCCGCGATGTAGGTCCCGGTCTCGATGCGGTCGGGGATGACCGTGTGCTCGGCGCCGTGCAGGGCGTCCACCCCTTCCACGCGTATGGTGGGCCCGCCCGCCCCCTGGATGCGCGCCCCCATCTTCACCAGCAGGTCCGCCAGGTCGGGGATCTCGGGCTCCTGGGCTGCGTTGCGGATGATCGTCTCGCCCTCGGCCAGCGTGGCCGCCATCATCACGTTCTCGGTGCCGGTCACGGTGACGGTGTCGAAGTAGATCTCGGTGCCGCGCAGCCGCCTGGTGCTTGCCTCGACGTAGCCCGACTCCACCCGGATGGAGGCGCCCATCTTCTCCAGGGCCTGGAGGTGCAGGTTGATGGGCCGGTCGCCGATCGCGCACCCGCCGGGCAGCGAGACCCGGGCCTTGCCCGCGCGGGCCACCAGGGGCCCCAGGACGAGGACCGACGCGCGCATCGTCTTGACGAGGTCGTAGGGCGCCTCGACCGAGGTCAGGTTGGCGGCCTTGACCTCGATGCAGCCGCCGACGCGGAAGTCCACCTGCGCGCCCAGGTCGCTGAGCAGCCGCCCCATGGTGCGGATGTCCCGCACCTCGGGGACGTTGCTGAAGACCACGGGCTTGTCGGTGAGCAGCGCGGCGCAGATGTCGGGGAGGGAGGCGTTCTTGGCCCCCGAGATGCGGACCGTCCCCTCGAGGGGCTTGCCTCCCACGACCCGGATCTGTTCCACGAGATCAGTCTATCGTGCCACCAGGACGCGCGGTATGCCTTGCAGGTCAAGAACCGGCCGCTCCATGCGGAATCCCTCGCCCTCGGTGACCGCCGTCACCTCCTCCGCCATGCCCTGGCCGATCTCGACGGCCAGCGCCCCGCCCGGGCGGAGCAGGCGGCGGGCGCCGGAGGCCAGGCGCCGGTAGAGGTCCGACGCGTCCGGCGTGGGGACGAGGGCGAGCCGTGGATCGTGGTCGCGGACCTCGGGGGCCAGACCGGGAAGATCGGAAGGGTGGACATAGGGAGGGTTGGACACGACAAGGTGGACGGAGCCCGCGAGGTGAGCGACGGGAGCAATGAGATCGCCTTGAAACAGATGCACGCGGCTCTCGACGCCGAGCCGTCGCGCATTCGTTCGCGCTACGTCGAGAGCCGCGTGTGAGATGTCCACCCCATAAACCTCCGCGTCCGGCCTCTCCGCCGCGAGGGTCAGCGCGATGCAACCCGACCCGGTGCCCACGTCCACCACCACGGGCGCCACCACGCCGGACAGGAGTCCCAGCGCCACCTCGACCAGGAGCTCGGTCTCCGGGCGTGGGATGAGCACGTCCGGGGTCACCAGGAAATCGCGGCCCCAGAAGGCCTGGATCCCGGTGAGGTGCTGCACCGGCCGCCGCCTTTCGCGCTCGCCGACGAGAGCGAGGAAGCGCTCTGCCTGGTCGGAAGTGAGGAGCGCGGCGTCCGAAGTCAGCAGCGTGGCCCGATCCCACCCCATGACGTGGCGCAGGAGCTGCTCGGCGTCCAACGCGGGCTCGGGCACGCCGGCGTTCTCGAGGCGTTGAGTGGCGAGGCGCAAGGCCTCGGCGACGGTCATGGGCCCGGCTCCGGCCGCCTTAGCTCGCGGCGGCGGCGGGAGAAGGCCGGGTCTTGGCGGCGGCGCCCTGCTTCAGCTTCTCCGCCTGGTTGTGGGCGATGAGGCCGCCCACGATCTCCTCGAGGTCGCCGTCGAGCACGGCCTGCAGGCGGTGCAGGGTGAGGCCGATGCGGTGGTCGGTGACCCGGTCCTGCTGGAAGTTGTAGGTGCGGATCTTCTCGCTGCGGTCGCCGCTGCCCACCTGGCTCTTGCGGTCGCTGGCGATGGCCTTCTGCTGCTCCTCCAGGGCCATCTCGTAGAGCCGCGCGCGCAGGACCTTCATGGCCTTCTCGCGGTTCTTGATCTGGCTCTTCTCGTCCTGGCAGGAGACGACCGTGTTCGTCGGCAGGTGCGTGATCCGCACGGCGGAATAGGTCGTGTTGACGCTCTGGCCGCCGGGCCCGGACGAGCAGAACGTATCAACCC
>DAINRN010000363.1:1599-4283 GCA_036741815.1 Acidobacteriota bacterium | reverse complement strand
CCGATCTTCTCCCCCTTGGCCAGGGGGACCAGGTACTTCTTCTTCTGCTCCTCGCTGCCGGCCAGGAAGATGTGCCCCGAGCAGAGGCTGTTGTGCGCGGCCACGGAGAGGGCCACCCCGGCGTCCACGCGCGACAGCTCCTCCATGACCACCGCGTAGTCGAGGGTGCTCATGCCGGCGCCGCCGTACTCCGGGGGCCAGACCACGCCCATGAGGCCCAGCTCGCCGAGCTTGGTGAAGACCTCCCGGGGGAACTCCTGGCGCTCGTCCCACTCCCGTGAGTGCGGGCTCAGCTCGCTCTCCGCGAACTCCCGGACCGTCTTCTTGAGGAGCTGCTGCTCCTCGCTCAGGCTGAAATCCAAGGACAGCTCCTCCCCGTTTGCGGCGGACGCTGATGGTACCCTGGACGGCGGCTCGAAGTGAAACGGATCCTTGCCTGGCTCCTGGCCGTGGCCGCGGCCTACGTGGTTTACGCCGTCCTCGGCCTCCCTCCTTCCTCCCGGGTCCGGGCGCTGGCCACCGCGAACCCCGGGACCACCGCGCTCATCGAGCAGAGGCAGGCGGAGGCCCGGCGGGCCGGGCGGCCCGCGCGCCGGGCGCAGACGTGGGTGCCGCTCGGCCGCGTGTCGCGCCACCTGATCCGCGCCGTCGTCGCCTCCGAGGACCAGAAGTTCTTCGGACACGACGGCGTGGACTGGGAGGCCCTGCAGAAGTCGGTGGAGGAGGACCGCAAGAAGCGCCGCTTCGCGCGCGGCGGCAGCACCATCACCCAGCAGCTGGCCAAGAACCTGTTCTTCGGCACCCAGAAGACGCTCACGCGCAAGCTGAGGGAGCTGGTGGTGGCCTGGTGGATGGAGCGGGACCTCTCGAAGCGGCGGATCCTGGAGCTGTACCTGAACGTCATTGAATGGGGCGACGGGATCTACGGCTGCGAGGTGGCCGCCCGGCGCTGGTACGGAAAGGCCGCGGCCGACCTGGAAGAGCAGGAGGCCGCGGGCCTGGCGGCCATGATCCCCAACCCCCGGCGGATCAACCCCAGCGTGGACCCCGCCCGCTTCGCGCGCGCCCGGCGGCGGGTGCTGTGGCTGATGGGGCGCGCGGGCTCGGGCGCGACGCAGGGCGACCGGCTGGGCGCGGAGCCGGAGCCAGAGCCGGTGGAGATCGAGCCCGAAGAGGAGGAGGAGACGGCGCCGCCGGAGATGGAGCCGAGCGTCGAGCCCACGACGATGCCGGAACCGCCGAACGCGCCCGAATCAGCAGAAACACCAGGACCGTCACCGGGGACGGGAAACGGAACGACCGGCGAGAACCGGCTATGATACGGCGCGCCGCTTTGGAGCCGGACATCCAAAGCGGCGCGTGAGATGAGCGCGGATCTAATATGAGGTTCCGCGCGGAGGGCGCACCCGAGCGGCGCTCGCTTGGCTGCGGGCAACCTAATGAATCACCGATGCCCTCAATGCGGCATTGATCTCCCCGCCGGCGTACCGGCTTGGGTTCGGCAGCTCACCGTCGGGCAAGTCATGACCGGCGACCCCGTGACCCTCGGCCCCGAGGACACGCTGATGCGCGCGGTGGAGGTCATGCGGCAGAAGGGGATCCGGCGCATCCCGATCATGGTGGCGGACACCCTGGTGGGCCTCCTGGCCGAAGGCGACCTGAAGCGCGCCCAGCCCTCCGCCCTCTCGGACTCGCAGGAGGAGTTCGACCGCGTGATGGAGGGGACGGCGGTCTCGCGGATCATGATCCAGAACCCCGTGACCGTGTCCGAGGACGCCCCGCTCGCCGACGCCGCGCACACCCTGCACAACTCGAAGTTCGGGGCCCTGCCCGTCCTGCGCGGCGGGCGGCTGGTGGGGATCCTCACCGACAACGACATCGTGCGGTGCCTGGTGGACCTGCTGGCCCAGGGGGGCTGACGGCGCCCGAGGACGCCGACGTCGTCACCTCCTCCGCGGCCTACGCCCGGCGCTTCGCCGGCCCGGTGGGCACCTGGTTCCTCGAGGTGCAGGCGCGCGCCACCCTGGAGCTGCTCGCGCCCTGGCCGCAGGCCTCCGTCCTCGACGTGGGCGGCGGCCACGGACAGTTGCTCGGCCCGCTCCTCGACGCGGGACACGACGTCACCGTGTACGGCAGTGACGAGGCGTGCCGCGAGAGGATCGAGGGTAGGCTCGACGGGACGCGGGCGCGGTTCCTGGCGGGGGACCTGCTGCGGGCGCCCTGGGCCGCGGGCGCCTTCGACGTGGTCGTCTCCTACCGGCTGCTGCCGCACGTCGCGGCCTGGCGGGAGCTGCTGGCCGAGCTCTGCCGGCTGGCCCGGCGCGCCGTCCTCGTGGACTACCCGACGCGGCGCAGCGTGAACGCGGCGGCGGATCTGCTCTTCTCCGCGAAGAAGGGCGTCGAGGGGGACACCCGGCCCTTCGCGGTGTTCCGCGACGCCGACATCGAGGCCGCCCTGGCCGGCGCCGGCTTCCGGCCCACCGCGCGCCGGCCCGCGTTCTTCTTCCCCATGGCCCTGCACCGGGCCCTGGGCGCGGCCCCCTTGTCCCGCGGCCTGGAGACGGTGGCGCGCGGCCTGGGCCTGGCCCGCGCGCTGGGCTCGCCCGTGATCCTGAGGGCCGAGCCGCGTGGCTGAGGCCGACTGGGCGCTGGTCCTCTTCCGCCGCTCCGTCCTGAAGCAGCGC
>DAINRN010000363.1:0-1565 GCA_036741815.1 Acidobacteriota bacterium | reverse complement strand
TGCGACGCTCGCCGAGATCACGGCCATGCTCGGGCCCACCGAGGGCCTGCGATGCCTCGATCTGGGGTCGGACAACGGGATCGTCAGCCTGCTCCTGCGCCGGGGCGGCGGTGACTGGGCCTCGGCGGACATGACCGAGGAGTCGGTGGCCTCCATCCGCGAGCTGGTGGGCTCCGACGTGCACCGCGTCTCCGGCGAGCGGCTGCCCTTCCGCGACGGCGAGTTCGACCGGGTGGTGGTGGTGGACATGCTCGAGCACGTGGCCGAGGACCGCGCGTTCACCGAGGAGCTGGCCCGCGTGATCCGGCCCGGGGGCCGCCTGGTGGTCAACACGCCGCACCTCGAGGACACCGCGCTGCGGCGCCTCAGGCACCGCCTGGGCCTGACGGACGAGCGGCACGGCCACGTGCGGCCCGGCTATACGCTCTCCGCCCTGCGCGCGATCCTCGAGCCCCGCTTCGTGCTCGACGCGCACCGCACGTACTCGCGGGTCTTCACGGAGACGCTGGACACCGCGATCCAGCTGGGGCTGTCCCGCACGGGCAAGAAGGGCTCGGCCAAAGGCGTGGTGGTGACGGGCGCCGACATGCGCCGCCACCGCGGCCTCTTCCGCGCCTACTCCGCCCTCTACCCCGCGCTGTGGGCGATCTCCCGGCTGGACCTCCTCGTCCCCTGGACTTCGGGCTACATGTTGATCGCAGCCGCAACACGCCGGAAGGCGTGAGCTATCATCGAAACGGGACTTCTAAAAGGAACTTCCGCCTCTCCGATGAGCGATACCACCGCGACTCCTCCTTCCACCTCGGGCCACTCGGCCGGCCCGCAGGCGCCGCGGCAGTTCGGGCGCTACGACGTGGTGGGCCTGATCGGCGAGGGCGCCATGGGCCGCGTCTACCGCGGCTTCGATCCGCTGGCCAACCGTCCCGTCGCCATCAAGACCATCAAGCGCGAGCACCTCTCCCAGGAGACGACCGAGAAGTACATCCGCCGGTTCCGCCGCGAGGCTCAGGCGGCGGGGATCCTCTCCCACCCGCACATCGTGGGCATCTTCGACGTGGGCGACGATTACTTCGTGATGGAGCTGCTGACGGGCCGCACGCTCCACGAGCTCCTGGCGGCGGAGGGCCGCCTGGACCCCACGGACGTGCTCTAGATCCTGGCCCCCATCGCGGACGCGCTGACGCACGTCGGACAACTGACGATGATTAGAGGCGCCGCCAGTGCGCCGGTACGCCCGGAGTCATACGCGCGCGCGGAAATCGCGGTGGGACGCGTCGGGCGCGAACAGTCCGCCACCCGCAAGGAATTCGACGGCGATGCCAGTCAACCCAGGAAGAAGGAGGCGTGATGACACGTACGTGGACCAAGGCCCTGGCCGTGACGGCCGTGCTCGCAAGCGGCGCAGCGCTGGGCGCATTCGATCAGGCGCAGACCTCGCAGACGCGGCGCGAGCCCCAGTTCGAGAACGAAAACGTCCGCGTGTGGAAGTCGATCATCATGCCCAACCAGCCGCTGGCGCTCCACCGGCATGACTTCGGCCGCACGATCGTCGCGCTGAAGGGCGG
>DAINRN010000362.1:0-4294 GCA_036741815.1 Acidobacteriota bacterium | reverse complement strand
GGCGGGCATGGAGGCGGTGAAGCTCGAGGGCGGCCGCACCGTGGCCCCGGCCGTGAGGAAGATCGTCCGCGCGGGGATCCCGGTGCAGGGCCACGTCGGCCTCACCCCGCAGAGCGTGAACGCCCTGGGCGGCTGGAAGGTGCAGGGCCGGACGGCGGCTGCCGCCCGGCAAATTCTCGAGGACGCCCTCGCCCTCGAAGACGCGGGCTGCTTCTCGCTCGTGCTGGAGAGCGTCCCGGACCGCGTGGCCACCCTGATCACCGATCGCCTCACGATCCCCACCATCGGCATCGGCGCGGGCCCGGGGACCAGCGGCCAGATCCTGGTTCTCCACGACATGCTGGGGCTCTTCGATCGCTTCACGCCGCGGTTCGTCAAGCGCTACGCGGAGCTGGGACAGGCCGCGCGGGCGGCGCTTACGGCCTTTCGCGCCGACGTGCAATCCGGCACCTTCCCGGAGGCCCAGCACTCGTACTCCATCGACGACGACGAATGGCGCGCATTCCTCGAATCGATCGGCGAGCCGCTTCCCCAGCCCTCGGCGCCCACTCGCCGGTGAAGGAACCGGGCGACCGGGCGCGCGTCCTCGTCCTGGGGACGGGGGCGATGGGCTCGCTCCTCGCGGCTCGTCTCGGCCGGGGCGGCGCTGCCACGGTCACCGTCGCCGGCACCTGGGCCGAAGGCCTGGAGGCCATCCGGACGCATGGCATCACCGTCGAGGACGAGGCCGGCCCGTGGTCGGTGCGGGTGGGGACCGCGCCCTTGTCGCAAGCCGGCCCGGCCGACTTCGTCCTCGTCCTCGTCAAGAGCACGCGGACCGCCGCCGTTGCCGAGACGGCCGCGCGCGCCCTGCTGCCGGGCGGGACGATCGTTTCCCTCCAGAACGGCCTCGGCAACCGCGAGGTCCTGGCCCGCGCCGCCGGCCCGGACCGCGTTACCGTGGGCGTGGCTACCCTGGGGGCGACGCTGCTGGGGCCCGGACGGGTCCGATCTTTTCCCGGTCGGATCGTTCTCGCCGCCGCCGGCCCCGAGCGGCTGTCCAAACTCACCCTCGCCTTCGAGCGCGCCGGCATCGAGGCCGCGACCACAACCGACATCGAGCAGCTCATCTGGCGGAAGCTCGCGGTGAATTGCGCGATCAACCCGTTGACCGCGCTGCGAGGAGCCCCGAACGACGCGATCCTGTCGTCCGCCGCAGACCGCGAGCATGCGGCCTCGGCGGCGCGTGAAGTCGCCGCGGTGGCTCAGGCCAAAGGCATCGACCTCGCAGCGGATGCGGCCGAGCTGGCCTTCGAGGTGGCGGCCCGGACCGCGGGCAACCGCTCCTCCATGCTTCAGGACCTCGATCGGGGCGCCGCGACCGAGATCGACGCCATGTGCGGCGCCGTCGTCGCCGAGGGCCGCCGCCTCGGCGTTCCGACTCCGGTCAACGAGGACCTCTGGCATGCGGTGCGGGAGCGGGAAGGCCGGCCCCTCGCCAAGAGCGCCGCGGCATCGCCGTCGTGAGCGTCAGGACGTGAAGACCGTCACCGCCATCCGTGAGGTCCGCGCCTGGAGGCGCTATGGGCGCGGTAGCGTCGGGCTCGTCCCGACCATGGGCTACCTGCACGCGGGACACCTCTCCCTCGTGGATGCCGCGCGACGGGAGAACGATCGCGTCGCCGCCAGCCTGTTCGTCAACCCGACGCAGTTCGCACCGACCGAAGACCTGGCGCGCTACCCCCGTGACCTCGAGCGTGACACACGGCTGCTGGAGACGGCCGGGTGCGAGCTGCTCTTCGCTCCAACGGTCGAGGAGATCTATCCCGCGGGCTTCCAGACAAGCGTCGACGTCGGCACCGTGGCCGCACCGCTCGAGGGCGCGCGCCGCCCGGGCCATTTCCGGGGCGTGGCTACCGTGGTCCTGAAGCTGCTCGGCATCTTCCGGCCCGACCGGGCGTACTTCGGGGCCAAGGACGCGCAGCAGCTCGCGGTGATCAGGAAGATGGTCCGGGATCTCGACCTGACCGTCGAGATTCGTGCGTGCCCGACCGTCCGTGAGACCGATGGGCTGGCCATGAGTAGCCGCAACGTCTATCTGACCGCCGAGGAGCGCCACGCGGCGCCCGTCCTCCATCGCGCGCTCCTAGCCGGGCGCGATCGCTGGGCCGCGGGCGAGCGCGCCGCCGAAGCCCTTCGCCAGACGATCCGCTCGGTGCTCGCGGAGGAGCCGCAGGTCAGGGTGGACTACGTCAGCGTCGCCGACCCGGAGACGTGCCGGGAGCTCGAGACGCTGGCCGGGCCGGCGCTGCTCTCGCTGGCCGCCTTCCTCGGCAAGGCGAGGCTGATCGACAACATCGTCGTCGGCGACGAGCCCGCCCCGCGGGACTGAATCAGCTCTTCGGCTTCGGCGCCTCTAGCGGCTTCGCGATCGCGGAAAGCAGGTCGGGCCGCGCCGGGTCGCGCTCCAGGTGCGGGTAGCGCTCGCCGCCGTGGTAGTCGACCTTGTAGGTCCCGAAGAAGTCGCCGTTGGCCGCGATCATCTCCAGGGGCTCCGTGCTCCCCTTGCTGCCCTTGACCGCGTCGCGCAGCGCCTCGAGCGTGAAGCGGCGTCCGCCGACCGCCGCGATCTTCATGCCTGGCCCGATTCCCGCCTTGGCGGCGGGGCTGTCCGGGATGACGTCGGCGATGGTCCCGTCCTCCTTGGCGATGAGCCCGATGGAGTAGGCGTGGTTCGCGGCCTTGTAGGCGGTCTCAGCGTCCTTGATGAACACGTTCGGCACGTCGGTGTACACGAGGCGCCACCCACCGTTCTCGATCCCGCCCAGGGGAGCGTGCGGCGTCCTGGCCTGGACGCGCGACACGAGGAATTCCCGCCATTTGTAGGGGGCCACCTCGTTCAGGGCCGTCACCACGTCCTCGAGGACGTAGGTCTTGAGCGCCGGCTCCCCCGTGGGGCCGCCGTGGAACCGGCGGAGGAAGTCGTCGAGCGAGCGGCGCCCTTCCGTCTGCCGGCGGATGAGGACGTCGGCCTCCAGCCAGACCAGGTTGCCCTCGTCGTAGAAGTCCACGCCGCGGCGCCAGGACGCCCAGTCCTCGGGTGCGAAGTACAAGACCTGCGCCGCGGTGGCAGTGTCCACCAACGGCCGCCAATTGCGGCCTACGCGGTAATCCAGCGAGGCGGCGGCCGCGGCCTCGGCTTCCCGGAACTCCTCGGCCGTCCATAGCCCGCTGCGCGGCGGCAGGATGTTGCCGAGGTACTGCGTCAGGCCCTCGTACACCCATAGCAGGTCGCTCTTGATGGGCCGGTGGAAGTCACCCGTCACGAGGTCGGCGGGCCGGCGGTACTTGCCGTTCCAGGAGTGCGAGTACTCGTGGCCGAGGAGCCGTGCCAGGCTGCGGCGGGAGCCGTCCTCGCTGAGCGTCCGCTCCCCCATCCGGTTGTCGCTCGACTCGTGGTGCTCCAGGCCGAAGTGGGCGACCGCGTCGCTCAGTGTCAGCAGCCACCGGTACGACCGGTAGTGGCGCGCGCCGAACATGGCGCCGGCCTGGGCGACCATGCGGTCGTAGCCCGCGACGTCCTCGGGCTTCATCTCCAGCGCGCGCTCCGTGTCCGCCCCGATCTCCAGGGTGTGAGCGACGGGCGTGGCGGAGTTGAGAGAGACGCTGCGCATGTGGGCGCCCATCAGGACCGGCGAGTCCACGAGGGTGTCGAGGCTGACCGGTTGGAACTCCACCGAGCCCGCCGACGCAGAGGCCACAGGCAGGGAAGTGGCGGACTTCCACCCGGCCGGCAGCATCAGGCGGGCGGCGAAGGTCTGCGCGTCGCCGCCCGCGGCGTTCGGGTAGAGCAGCACCGTGTTCCAGCTCAAGACCGCGAGGTTGGCGGTAGCGGAGGCCCCGGCCGTGACGCCGCCGCTGGCCGGCGCCAGGTAGTCCAGGTCCACCTCTACAGCCGTCGCGTCCGCCGGCACGTCCACCTGGAAGGCGTACATCTCCAGGGGATCGCGCCTCCAATCGAGGGGCTTGCCGGCCGCGGTCATCTTGACCCCCGCGAGGCTTGCGATCGGCCCCGTCGGGCCGTGCTCGCCGGGGATCCATTTCGGGTAGTAGAGCGTCAGGGCTCCCGGCGCGGCCGGGATCACGAGGTGCGCGTGAAAGATCTTGCGCGGCGCCTCCGTGGCGTCCACGCTCAGCGTGATCGGCGAAGCCGCCGCCGCGGCTGCCGGGCAGACGGCGGCCAGCGCGACGGCCCACACGACCGCACGGAGACCGTCCCGGCCTCGAAGCATCATGACCTCCAGGAGATGAGTGC
>DAINRN010000361.1:0-4301 GCA_036741815.1 Acidobacteriota bacterium | reverse complement strand
CGCGCTGGACGCCGTGCGCGGCACCGTGGTGGCGCGCTACGATCTGGGCCGCGCGGCCGCGGTGCTGGCCGGCCACTTCCCCGGCCACCCCGTGTGGCCGGGGACAGCGCAGGTCGAGGCCATCGGCCAGGCGGGGCTGGTCTTCGTCCGGGCCACGGCTCCGCCCGGCCCGCAGGTGACGGAGGTGGCCCTGGCCCGGATACTCGGCGCGCGGCTCGTGCGCGCGGTGCGCCCGCCGGCGGACGTGGAGATCGTGGCCCGGGTGATGGAGGACGGTCTGTTCCGCATCGTGGTGGGCCAGTGCCTGGTGGACGGCCGCGTCTGCTCGGTGGCGGCCCTGGCCGGCGTCTAAAGAGAATGAGGGAGGACCAGGAATCGCATGAGCGAGAAGCGCGTGACCCGGGAGGAGATGTTCGCGGTGGTGAAGTCCAACATCCAGGAGATCGTCGAGGGCACGAAGGGCCTCGACATGAAGGAGACGGACAGCATGCGCGACTACGGCGCCGATTCGCTCGAGATCGTCGAGGTGGTGTCGCGGTCGATGAAGGACCTCCGGCTCAAGGTCCCGCGCACCGAGCTGTCCGGCGCCAAGAGCCTGAAGGACCTCCTCGACCTCTTCGAGAAGTTCGCGGCCGCGCCCCCGTCGTGACGGCGAGCGCCCGCGATCCCGAGCGGCGGGTCGTCGTCACGGGCATGGGCGTCATGACGCCCATCGGCGAGCGCCTCGACGACTACGTGGAGTCGCTCCTGGCGGGCCGGTCGGCCGTGACCCGCTGGAGGGACGTGGGGGAGGGCTGCGCCTCCAAGATCGGCGGCGACATGTCGGGATTCGACGTGCGCGCCCACTTCCGGCGGGCCGGGGACGCCTATCCCACCGCGCTCGTCCAGTCGGCCCTCCGGCTCATGCGGCCCACCCCGCCCAGCGGCCGCATCACGGCCCCCGCCGCCCTGCAGGCCTTCGTGGACGCGGGGCTGCCGCACCCCGCGGTGGTGCCCGAGCGCTTCGGCCACGTCCTGGCCGGGCACAACGTGAACGCCAACTACGTCTACGAGGGCCACAAGGTCTACCTGGAGGAGCCCGAGTACATCGACCCGCTCTACGGCGTCGTCTCCGAGGACACGGACGTGCTGTCGGTCATCTCGGAGCTCCTGACCTTGCGCGGGCCGAGCTTCACCGTGGGCGGCGCCTGCGCCACGGGCAACCTCGGGATCATGGTGGCCATGGACCTCCTCCGCTCGGGTCGCGTGGACGCGGTGCTCGTCACCGGCGCCAGCGCCGACCTCGACCCACCCTCGCTCCACTCCTGGGTCATCATCGAGGCCCTGTCGTTCAAGTCATTCAACGACGACCCCGCCCGCGCCAGCCGGCCCTTCGACGCCCTGCGCGAGGGCTTCGTGCCCAGCCAGGGAGCGGGGGCCGTGGTGCTGGAGACGCTGTCCGGCGCACGGGCGCGGGGCGCGCGGGTCCGGGCCGAGATCCTGGGGGCGGGCGCGGCCTCCGACGCCTGCCGTCTCACCAAGCCCGACCAGGACGGGCAGGCGCGGGCCATGCGCGGCGCCCTGGCGGACGCGAGCGTGGATCCGCGCGACGTGGACTACGTCAACGCCCACGCCACCTCCACCCCGCTGGGAGACGCGGTGGAGGTCGCTGCGCTCAAGGAGGTCTTCGGCGACCACGCCTACCGCCTGGCGGTCAACTCCACGAAGTCCATGCTGGGCCATTGCCTCTCCGCGGCCGGGCTGGTGGAGCTGGTGGCCACCGTGCTGCAGATGGAGCGGGGCGTCCTGCACGCCACGATCAACCAGGAGCAGAAGGACCCGGAGCTGGACCTCGACTTCGTCCCCAACCACGCGCGGACGGCGCGGATCGACGTCGCAATCTCCAACGCCTTCGGGTTCGGTGGCCTCAACGCCTGCGTGGTGGTTGGGCGGCCCTCGTGACCCTGGAGGGCCGGGGAGTGCTGGTGTTGGGCTCCGGATCCGTCCACGGGCGCGCGGTGGCGCTGCTGGCCGCGGCCCGCGGGGCCGCGGTGATCTTCTCGGTGCCGCCGGAGGGCGAGGCGGGCGCGACCGAGGTCGAGCGCCTCGCCGGCGGACGGGCCAGCGCCCTCACCGCCGACCCCACGCGCGAGGACGAGGCCGAGCGCCTGTTCGGAGCGGCGGTGGGACGGCTGCCGCGCGTGGACGTGGTCGTGAACGCCGCGCCCCAGCCTCCGTCGCGGCTCCTGCTGGAGACGTCGCTGGCCGAGTGGGAGGGCGCGGTCGCGCTCGCGCTCCGCGGCGCGTTTTTCGTCTCGCGCCTGGCCGTGGAGGAGTTCCTGGCCCACGGCGCGGGAGGACGGCTCGTCCACGTGGCGCCCACGGTGCGGCCGGGCGACCCCGCCCAGGCCATGGCCGCGGCATCGCTCCAGGCCCTGCTCTCCCTGATGCGAAGCACGGCCAAGGAGTACGGCCCGCGGGGGATCTGCTGCAATGCGGTCGTCCCTGCCGGTCACCAGTCGTCGGGTTCTGCGAACGCAGTCGCGGAGGCCGTCCTGTTCCTGGCTTCCCGCGAGGCCTCGTACGTCAACGGGGAAGCGTTGCGGGTCCAGGTTGGGGCGCCGACGGTTCACCCAGGCAGTGCGTGAGCGCTGCTTCGACGGTACTCCCTTTCCCCGCGAGGTTCGTCCGCTCTCCCGGGTCCGCCACCAGATCGTAGAGTTCGAGGGAGCCGTTGCGGTTCCGGATCAGCTTCTGGCTGCCCCGGCGCGCCATCCGGACCTTGGGGACGGTCCCCACCGATCCCCTTGGCCGGTCGAGAATACGGAACTGCCTGGCCTCCACGCGCCGGTATTCCGCCTCGGCATTCGCCAGGAATGCCTCGCGGGGGATGGTGGTCTCGGCGAAGAGACAGCGGTCGGGGGGCGGAGGGGCGAGCAGGCTGTAGCCGTCGACGGGGGCCGGCGGCCGGACGCCGAGAAGGTCCAGGGCCGTCGAGTAGACGTCGACGAGGCCGACGGGGTCCGCCACGCGCCGTGCGCTTCCCTGCGGGACGTAGATGACGAGCGGCACGCGCACCAACTCGTCGTAGAGGCTGTAGGCGTGAAGGCCGTAGCTGCCTCGCTCCCCGAACTCCTCGCCGTGGTCCGATGTCACGATCACGACGGTCTTGCGGTCCAGCCCCAATGCGGCCAGCCGGTCCAGGATCGCCCCCAGGGCCTCGTCGATCTCGAGGATCTCGGCGTCGTATAGGGACGAGATACGAGCCAGATCTTTGGGCGGGAGCGTCACCTGGCCGCTGTTGAGCTTGACGCTCAGGGAGATGTCGTAGCTCTGGAGGCTGCCGGCATAGTCGGGATCCACCTTTCTGGCGGCCGCCGTCGCAGGAGCGTACGGATCGTGCACGTGGAAGGTGTGGACGAAGAGGAAGAACTTCCTGCCTTTGTTCGCGTCGAGCCACGCCCCTACCCGGCCCGGAACCTCGGAGGCGTCCTGCCAGCCCAGGGCATAGTGGAACGACTCGAAGCCCTGATCGAACCCGAACTCGGGAGCCACGAATGCGCCCGTCGAGATCGCCCCCGTCGTGTAGCCGCTGTCAGCCAGCACCTCGGCCAGGGTCACCGCCTCGGCAGGCAAGCGGTCGGTAGGGAGCTCGATCCCGAGCTTGAGTGGCTCGACACCCGTCAGCATCGCAGCGTGGGAGGGCAGGGTCCAGGGGGAGCTGGCCACGGCGTTCTCGAAGACCAGGGACTTGCGGGCCAGGAGCTCGAGGCGGGGGCTCGTGCCGCGGCGATAGCCATAGGCACCGAGGCGGTCAGCCCGGAGTGTGTCGATGGAGACAAGCAGCAGGTTGCAGTCCTTGCACTGCTCCGCCGCCGAGGAGTCGACCACGGGGCCGGCGAGCCACGCGATCGCGGCGGCGCGAACGACACGACGGGCGACGGAGGCGGTCAGGCGATTCATTGGCTCCAGACGGAACCGAAAGGTAGCATGGATGTTGCCCCCCAGGCGGCCCACAGCGAGAAGCTGTACGCGACGATGTGACGCCCGCTGCCCAAGCCGGAGCGGCCGGGGGACCGAGGGCGTTAGCGCGAGCCTTGCAGGCGGGCCAGCGCCTCCCGTGCCTGCGCGGCCTCGGGCGACGGTCCGTAGAGCTCGATCGCCCGCCGGTATTCCCGCCCGGCCTCGTCGCGGCGGCCCGCCTCGTCGAGGAGCCGGCCGGCGCGGAGATGGAGCCGCGCGGACGCCGGCGCGCGGGTCAGGCCCTCCTGCAGGACGCCCAGGGCCTCGTCGCGGCGTCCCATGCGGTACGCGGCGAGGGC
>DAINRN010000360.1:0-4305 GCA_036741815.1 Acidobacteriota bacterium | reverse complement strand
AAGGCCGCTTGGGGTGGAAGTGCGGCTGCAGGTGGCGCAGCAGGACGCGCTGCAGCGTGAACTCGAAGAGGCTCAGCTTGGCGTCCGCGGCGATCAGCCCTTCCACGGCCGCCCGGAACACCTGGTACTGCGGCTCGGAGAGGCGGCGCAGCGCCGGCAGGGCCAGGTCGACGAGGGGCAGCCGGGCCTCGACGGGGCACTGATCGAGGGCCGGAGAGATTTTCAGGGTCTCCTCATGGACGGCGGGGGCCACGGCGGCCTGGAGCTCGTCCAGCTGGCGGCGGCGCAGCGCGGGGTCGCGGTCCAGGAGGAGGCCGAAGACGACCGCGCAGGCGCCGGAGGGATCGCGCACGGCCTCGCGGAGCGCGGCGGGCAGCCGCGCCACGAACGACGCCGCCAGCTCCAGGTGCTCCTGGTCCAGCGTCCCCACGGTCTCGGCGATGCGGCCGGGATCGACCTCCACGGTCCGCGGCGGGGTCGCCGGCGCGGACGCAGCGGCGGGCTCGGCCGCGGGCGCGGCCGCCCGCGGCGCAAGAGCCGGGACGAAGCCCGCGGCCTCTTCCTCCTTCGCCGCCTGTTGCTGGGCCTGCGACACGGCGCCGGCGTCCACGTTCGGCATCTTCCCGTCGAAGTTGGGCTCGATCCTCTTGATCCGCTCCTGCAGCGGCGGGTGCGTGGAAAGCATGTCGTCCAGCTTGGCCGAGAACCCCTTGCCCATGCCGTTGCCGAAGAAGAAATGGCTGGCCTCCTCGGCGTGCGAGTTTGTGATCCGGGACCCGGCCTCCAGCCCACCGATCTTCTTCAGGGCGCCCGCGATGGAGGACGGGTTCCGCGTGAACTGCACGGCCGCGGCGTCGCCCAGGAACTCGCGCTGGCGGGAGACCGCGCTCTTGATCAGCCGCCCGAAGAAGACCCCGATGCCTCCGATGGCCATGAAGGCCAGGCCCAGCACGGCGATCCCGCCGCCGCCGCCTTTTTTGCTGCTGCTGCTACTGCTACTGCTGCTGCTGCTGCTGCGGCCCGAGGAGGTGCTGCGGAGGATCCAGTAACCGATCATCGCGATGACCAGGATGCCGTGGAGCAGGCCCATGAGCCTCAGGTTGAGGCGCATGTCGCCGTTCAGCGCGTGGCTGAACTCGTGGCCGATCACGCCCTGGAGCTCGTCGCGCGAGAGGAGGTCCAGGCAGCCGCGCGTCACGCCGATCACGGTGTCGCGGGGGCCGAAGCCGGCCGCGAAGGCGTTGATGCCCTTCTCCTGGTCGAGCACGTAAACGGTGGGCACGGCCATGCCCGAGGCCAGGGCCATCTCCTCGACCACGTTGAGGAGGCGCCGCTCCTTGAGGTCGCGGGTGTTGGGCTGCAGCGGCCGCCCCCCGAGCAGCCGGCCCACCGCCTGGCCGCCGCCGCGCAGCGTGGCGATCTTGTAGAGGCTGCCCACGACGATGATGCTGAGGGTGGCGGCGGCCACCACGCCGAAGACCGTCAGGTTCCAGACGTCCGGTGCCGACTCCTCCGCGGACCAGGTGATGGTCACGGCGATGGCGAGGTACACCGTCAGCACGATCAGCACGACGGCCATCGCGAACAGGCCCACGAGCTTGCGCGTGCTGCGGCGCGCCTCTTCCTGGCGCTCGAAGAAGTTCATGGGCGGTGGGCGGCCGCTCGCGCGCGGACGCGCTCTAGGTGAAGGAGACCTTGGGGGCCACGCGCTCCACGGCCGGCGCCTCCAGCTCGAAGAGCTGCGCCGGCCCGAAGCCCGTGGCGCCGGCGATGATCGTGTCGGGGAAGGTCTCGCGCGCCGTGTTGTACGTCATCACCGCGTCGTTGTAGGCCTGGCGCGAGAAGGCCACCTTGTTCTCGGTCGAGGTCAGCTCCTCCGAGAGCTGCATCATGTTCTGGTTGGCCTTCAGGTCCGGGTAGGCCTCGGCCAGCGCGAAGAACTTGCCCAGGGCACCCGTGAGGCCGGCCTCCGCGCCCTGCAGGCCCTGCATGGCCGCGGGATCGCCGGGCCGCGCCGACGCCGCCTGCACCGCGGCCTGCGCCTTGTTGCGGGCCGCGATCACCGCCTCGAGCGTCTCCCGCTCGTGCTTCATGTAGCCCTTGGCCGTCTCCACCAGGTTGGGGATGAGGTCGTAGCGCCGCTTGAGCTGGACGTCGATCTGCGAGAACGCGTTCTTGAACTGGTTGCGGAGCTTGACCAGCCGGTTGTAGATGCCCACCAGCCAGGCGATGAGCACCACGGCCACGACGAGCACGACGATGAGAACGGTCACGCTTCCTCCTCCGCGGCCGCGGCCGGAGCCGCCCGCACGCGGTGGAGCCTATGTCGGGGTCGTCCGCCGGTCAAGGAATCAGCGCTGGAATCAGCGCTGGAGGAGGGCCGGCCAGTTGAGGACCAGCGTGAGGGGGGATGAGCCTGCAGGGGCACGCTGGCGATGAACCGTTGGCCGTCCGCGGTCACGTCGTAATGGTTGCCGGGGGTGGTGACCGCCCGCAGGCCGAAGAGAGGCTGCGGCGTTCCCGCCTCGAACGAGCCGGCGCGAATCGTCACGGGCACGGCCATGAAGCGGCCGCTCGGCTCGCGGTAGAAGAGTTCACGGCCGTCTGCCCGCCAACGCGGCTGTCCGCCGCCGGCCGTGGACACAGGAGTCTTGGCGCCCGGACCGGGGAAGGGCTGCACGTAGACCTCGGAGCGTCCGGACTCGTCCGAAGCGTAAGCAAGCCAACGGCTGTCCGGAGAGAACACCGCGGCCGTCTCGACGTAGGGGGCCTGCAGGAACGGCCTCGGCGCCTTGTCCGCGAACGAGTAGACCCAGATGTCCCAGCCCGTGGTGCCCGCGCTGATCGCCTGCAGCGCGAGGAAACGGCCGTCCCGCGACCAGTCGGTAGGGAGAAAGCTGGTGTCCGCGCGGTAGAGCACCTCCTCGGGCGCCGTGCCGGTCGTCTCCTTCATGAAGAGAGCCGTGCCTTTGTCGTCGTTGGAGAAGTACGCGATGCGGCGGTCGTCGGGCGACCACGCGGCCCAGCGGTCGTTGCCGGGGCCGAACGTGAATCGCGATCCCACCTTGCGGCCCACGTCGAAGAGCCAGATGTCGCGGGAGGCCGTGCCCTGCGAAGAGTCCAGGACGTCGGCGGCCACGGTGCGGCCGCTGTGCGAAAGGACGGGCCGGAGCCGATCCCCGGGCGATCCGAGGTCGCCCAGCATGCGCCCGCTGCGGTCGTACCAGCCCAGCTGCGCGTAGATGCCGCTTTGACCCTCCTGGTAGACGAGGGCCTGGGTGGAAGACACCGAGGCGATGACGCTGCCGGAGGTGCTGACGAGCGCGCGGACGGGCTCGACCAGCTGCATCGGCGGACCTTCGAGCTCGGTCGTTTGCGGGTTGAAGCGTTGGGCCAGGAGCCCACGGTCTCGAAAGATCAGGATCCAGCCGGGAGGGGCGTAGAGGGCCGCCCCGCTGGCCTTCAGGAGTGACCGGGACGCCTTCGATCCCAGGTCTCCGACATAGACGGTGGTATTGCCCGCAACTCGCGCAAACGTGAAGCCGATGAAGATGAAGTGCCTTCCGTCGGGCAGAAAATGCGGAAAGCGGTGGCTGTACTCCTTGTTGCCAAGCTCCGTCGCGGCTATCGGGGTCCCGCCGGTCGCGGGGACACGCTGGAGCGGCTGCCACTGTCGCGCGAACAGGATGACGTCGCCGGCCCAGGTCCCGCCCCGTGGATAGGCCGCGTCGCACACCGTGCGCACGGTGCCTCCGGACGCGTCCATCGTGTACAGGCGCCCGCGCGCGAAGTACCCGATCTGCCGGCTGTCGGGCGACCAGAACGGGTACGACGCCCCCGAGGTGTCTGCGAGCTCCCGGGGCGCGGCCAGGGACAGGTCGCGCACCCACAGGCTCTGGCTTCCGTCGCGCCGCAGGCCGATGAAGGCCACGCGCCTGCCTTCTGGAGAGAGCGCCGGTGGCCCCTGGTCGACGTCGAAGCCGTAATCGATCCCCGCCGGCGGCAGGAGCGTCGTCGTGACCGCGGCGGATTGGACGGGCGCCGCCGCGGGAGAGCGCCGGAGGAGGGTGGCGGCGGCAGCGACTGCGAGGGCAGTGGCGGCCACGGCCCAGGGTAGCCAGCCGCCGGCGCGCCGGCCGGCCGCGGCCGCGACCGGGGCCTCGGTCCCTCGCTGCGCGATCCAGCGCAGCTCGCTGGCGAGGTCGTGGGCGCTCTGCCAGCGCTGCTCGCGGTCCTTGGCCAGGCACTTCGCGACCACGTGGTCGAGAACGGGCGGCGAGAGGGGCTGGACCCGCGAGACCGGCG
>DAINRN010000359.1:0-4307 GCA_036741815.1 Acidobacteriota bacterium | reverse complement strand
ATGGTGACCGAGCTGATGGCCTCCCCCATGCTCGAGGTGATGCCGCTGTGGAAGAAGAAGCGCAGCTCGTACACCCCGCGCGGGGTGTGCATGTACTTGTTGGCCACCACCCGCGAGACGGTGGACTCGTGCATCCCGATGTCGTTGGCGACGTCGCGCAGCACCAGGGGCCGCAGGTGCGCGATCCCGTGGTCGAGGAAGCCCCGCTGGTGCTTGACGATGGAGTCGGCCACCTTGTAGATCGTGCGCTGCCGCTGGTCCACGCTCTTCAGGAGCCACAGCGCGCTGCGCAGCTTGTCCTTCACGTAGTTGCGCGTCTCCTCGGAGCCCGGCTCCTTCACGTCCAGCATGCGCCGGTACGTCGGGCTGATGCGCAGCTTGGGAAGCCCGTCGTCGTTCAGGAGGATCTTGTACTCGTCCCCTTCCTTCACCACGAAGACGTCCGGGATGACGTACGTGGACCGGTTGGGGCTGTACTTGAGCCCCGGTTTGGGGTCCAGCCTCCGGATGATCTCGAGGTGGTGGGACACCTCCTCCGGCGTCAGGCCCATGTGGCGGCCGATCTCCGAGTACTGGTGGGTCTGGAGCTGCTTGATGTGGTCGCGCACCATCACGTCCGTGGGCGATCCTTCCAGGCCCAGGTGCTTGAGCTGCAGGCGCAGGCACTCCGTGATGTCGCGCGCGGCCACCCCGGAGGGGTCCAGGACCTGGACCACGCAGAGCGCCTTCTCCACCTCCTCCACGTTGAACGGTCCCATGTTGGCGATCTCATCCACCGAGGCCCGCAGCATCCCGTCCGCGTCCAGGTTCTGGATGATGGCCTCTCCGATCTCCTGCACCAGCTCGTCGGAGGCCGACATGTGGAGCTGCCAGAGGAGGTGATCGTAGAGGTCGGGGGTCTCGGTGAGGGTGTTCTCGATGGGCGGCATCTCCGGGATCTCGGAGCTGCGCACCCGGCGCTCGCGCCCGTCGTCGAGGTAGTCCTCGAAGAACTTCTCGATGTCGATCTCCTTCAGCGGGTCGGTCCGCTCCGCCTCCTCCTTGGCCTCCTCCTGCGCTATCTCGTCCCCCACCACGGCGTCCTGGGTGGGGACCTCCTCCAGGAGCGGGTTCTCCATGACCTCCTGCTCGAGGACCTCGGCCAGCTCCAGGGTGGTGAGGGGCAGGAGCTTGATGGCCTGCTGGAGGGACGGGGTGAGGATCAGCCTCTGGGAGAGGCGGGTCTGAAGGCCGAGCTTCTGTTGGATCGCCACGGCCTCTGTGCTCTCAGGATCTCGTTTCTATGGCTCCCGGGGCCCCCGGTCATCCAGGGTGAAGGACTCACCGAGGTAGACCCGGCGAACTTCCTCGTCCGAGGCCAGCTCGCCGGGTGTCCCCGACCGGAACACCTCACCTTCCCTGAGAATATAGGCCCGATCCGTTATTTTCAAGGTCTCCCGTACGTTATGGTCGGTGATCAAAACGCCTATACCACGATCCTTCAAGTGCACGACCAGGTTCTGGATGTCCACGACCGCGATGGGGTCGATGCCCGCGAAGGGCTCGTCGAGCAGCATGAAGGCGGGCGAGGTCGCCAGGGCACGGCAGATCTCCAGGCGGCGCCGCTCGCCCCCGGAAAGCGAATAGGCCGGCTGCCTGGCCAGGGGCAGGATCCCGAGTTCGTCGAGCAGCTCACGGGCCCGCGCCCTCTGCTCCGCCGCGTCCAGGCCGAGCGTCTCGAGGATGGCCAGCACGTTCTGCTCGGTGGTGAGCTTGCGGAAGACGCTGGCCTCCTGGGGCAGGTAGCCGATGCCGGCGCGGGCCCGCTGGTACATGGGCAGCGCGGTGATGTCGTCCTCGCCCAGGAAGACCTGGCCGCTGTCGGGCCGGGCCAGGCCCACCACCATGTAGAACGTCGTGGTCTTGCCGGCGCCGTTCGGCCCCAGCAGGCCCACCACCTCCCCCGTCCGGATCTCCAGGTTCACGTGGTGGACGACGACGCGGCGGCCGTAGGACTTGGTGAGGGCCCGCGCCTGTAGCACCGTCCCGGGGGGCCGCGGTTGCGGACCGGTCAAGCGGGAGGCGTCTCGCGGCTCAAGGCTTGGGGGACTCCCTTCGGATCACGGTCTGCGTGCGCTCCAGCTGCTGACCGTCGACCAGGATGCTATCGTCGCCCACCTTGAAGGTCAACGAACGGCCCTCCACCTCGCGGGGGCCGTCGTGCAGCACCACGCGGTCCCCCTGGAGGAGCATCGTCTCGTCCTTGGGCGTGTAGGTGCCCCGGGCCCCCGACGCGGTACGCGTCCCCTGCCGGACGTCCACGGGGCTGCCCGCCTCGAGGGTCTCGATGCCGGTGCCGTCGGCCGTCAGGCGGAGCGTGGCCTCGGGGCTCTTGGTCTGGATGTCTCCCTGGCGGATCACCACGTCGCCCTTGTAGACGACGGACCGCTTGGACTCGTCGTAGACCATCTGCTTGGCCCGCCCTTCAACCGCCGCCGCCGGCTTGCCCGGGGTTCCCTGCTCCTTGGGGTGGAGGCGGGAGACGACACCTCCCTCGGCCTCCAGCCGCCGCTTGCCGTCGCCGGCCTCCTGGAAGCGGATCTCGCGCGCGCGGACCTCGTCCTTGCCCGCGCGGAGCAGCGCCTCCTCGCGGTACTTCGCCGTCTGGGTCTCCGCCGTGTAGTCGAAGAAGCGGCTGGTCATGATGGCCGGCTCGTCCTTGCCCCCCAGCAGGCCGGGCCGCTTGCGCAGGACGTGGCGCACCGAGTGCCGCGCGGCGATGTCGCCCGTCTTCGTCCCCACGTCGATGGCCTGGGCCTTGAGCTCGCTGCCTTTGTCCTCGTCCACGATCTCGGGGTCCTCCTTCAGGATGAGCAGTGACTTGGCCCCGTCGAACCAGCCCCGCTGGGCCGAGGCCCGGCGGCCCCCTTCGGTGAAGACCACGTCCTTGACGAACTCGATCTCGCGGGCCTCGCCGGTGGCGGGGTCCATCTTGGCCACGAAGCTCTGCGAGGTCAGCTTGCGGGGTTTCGCCTTGGAGGGCGCGATGGGCGTGCCCTCGAAGACCGCGTCCTTCTGGGCCTGGACCTCCTCGACGTGCCCCTGCGCGTCGAACCGGAAGGTCAGGAACTTGGCCGTCATCCGGCGCTTCTCGGGCGGGTCGGGCGGCGAGGACTGGACCGTCATCTCCGCGTCGGGCCCGGCGAACACCTGCTCGAGGGACCGGTCCGGGCGCACGGTGATGTCCACCCTCTTGCCGCGCAGCTCCCGGGGCCCGCTGCCGCCCGGAAAGCCCTTCGTCCCCGGCACCTGCCCGCCCACGCTCTGGATGACGACGTCCTCTTCGGCCTCGACGCGCTGCACCGCGCGCTCCTCGCCCGCGAAGGTCACGAACAGGCGGCCGGCCTTCAAGGAGTCCCGGCCCTGCGTGACCGTGACACCGCCCTCGAAGGCCGCGGTGTCCTTCTCCCGCTCGAGGACCGCGCTGCCGCTCTTGATCTCCATGGGCTGGTTGTCCGGGTCGTGCAGGCGCAGCACCACGTCCGCGGGGAGCTCGATCCGCCCTTCCTGCGAGAGGTACACCAGCCCCGTGGAGGTGCCCGAGAAGTCCTTCCGGCTGAACTCCGCGGGCGACTCCGTCCGGGCGATGCCCTTGTCTCCCCGGTAGACGAGGGTGTCGGTCTTGAGCTCGAAGCCGTCGCCCGTCTTCACCACCACGTGGCCCCGGAAGGCGGCCTTCTGCTGGGCGGGGTTGTAGAAGCAATCGTCGGATGTCACCGTGCTGGTGTCCGGCTTGCCCTTGGCCACGAAGGCGAACGTGAGGTTGACGCCCTGCAGCCGGATGTCGCCCTGCTCCTCGCCGACCCACTTTTTGGCGTTGAGGACGAACGCCTCCTTGTCGCCCTTGAAGCTCCGGTAGACGATGTTCTCGCTGCGGGAGGCGGTGGGCGGCCCGCTCGCCGAGGGCGTTGGGCTGGGCTGCGGACGAGCCGGCCGGTGCCGCACGGTCCACGCCACCGAGCCGCTGACGAGGATGACGATGGCCAGGAGGGCGCCGCGGGCGATCCGGACGCCGCGCGTGGTCACGAGAGTCGGGGCGCGGAGACGATGGCCGCCGTGTCGCGGGCGATGAGCAGCTCCTCGTTCGTGGGGACGACGAAGACGCGGCCCCGGGACCCGGCGGCGCCGATCTCCGCGTCCTGTCCGCGGGCCGCCCGGTTCCGCTCGGGGTCGAGCTCCAGGCCCACGGCGGCCAGGCCGGCCAGCGACCGCTCGCGCACGGCGGCCGCGTTTTCCCCGATGCCTCCGGCGAAGGCCAGCCCGTCGAC
>DAINRN010000358.1:2367-4309 GCA_036741815.1 Acidobacteriota bacterium | reverse complement strand
TCTTCGAGGTCCATGGCGGTGCGATCTTAGCGGATGTGGAAGCCGGGGTCGCCGCGGGGCGCAACGGCAGCGCGCTCGACGCCGTCGACGCTGGCGAAGGACGGCCCGCGGCGCAGGCGCGTCTCGAGCTCCCCCAGGACCTCCTCTGCGCCCTCCGCCACCACCTCCACGCGCCCGTCGGGCAGGTTGCGCGTGAACCCGGCCAGGCCCAGCCGCTCCGCCTCGCGCAGCACGAAGTACCGGTAGCCCACGCCCTGCACCCGTCCCGTCACGACGTAGCGATAGGCCGGCATGACGGGCATTCTATGACGCGCGCCCCTCCACGACGCTCGGGCGCATGCGAGAATCGGGCTGTGGAAAAGCTCGAAGAGCGCTGGAACTGCGACGGCTGCCACGAGGACTGCGTCACCGTGGCGTGGCGCACGGACGAGGCCCCCGACCTGGAGCCCGTGGACGTCCGCGCCAAGTGCCCCATCTGCGGGAACGTGTCGGAGCTGTCCTTCCGCCCCGGCACGGATCCCAACACCGAGGAGACCTACACCCTAGAGGAGTGGGTCCGGCGCGGAGAGACGGAGCGGGCCACGCGGCACGCCGTGGATCTGGAGGAGCCCGCCGACGACGACGACGCCCGGCCGTCCGAGGTCGGCCTGACGGAGGACGAGCTTCTGTCCTACGAGGTCAAGGCCGGCCAGTGCCAGCCTCCGCACGTCGCCTCCACCTGGACGCTCGTCCCGCCCGTCAACGAGTGGTACGCCGCGGACGTGCCACGACTGGTCGAAGAGGTCCGCCGGCTGAGCCCGAGGCTCGGGAAGGTCGGGGCCCCGCCCATCCCCGGGGCGCAGGGCGGCGGCTAGAAGGCTTCGCCGGCGTCCAAGCGTCGACCGGTGATGGTTGCGGGTTGGGCGTGGAGCCGACGCCGTTCCACCTTGGGACGGTAGAGCAGCACGGGGACCTTCGCACCCTGCAGCACCTCGCCGGCCACGCTGCCCATCACCATTCGGGATAGTCCACTGCGCCCGTGCGTGGCCATGGCGACCAGGCTGCACCCCTCGCGCTCCGCCACGTCCAGGATCGCCGCCGCCGCAGGCTCCGAGGTCACCACCCTGGTCTTGACCTCGAGGCCCCGGTCCTGCATCTTCGACGCGATCTCCCTCAGATAGGTCGCCGCCTCGGCTTCGTGCTGCGCCACGATCGCCCGCCCGATCCTGGGCGCGAAGACCGTCGGCAGGTCTCCCATGAGGCCGGAGTCCACGACGCGCAACAGCGTGTATGTGGCTTCGAGCGAACGGCCCAGGTCTACGGCGGGCTCCACCACCTTCTCCGCGATCGCCGAACCGTCCAGGGTGATCAGGATCCGTGGCCGTCCTTCCGCGGGCCCCTCCGCCGCCACCTCCTCCGTGGCCCGCACCAGGACGATGGGCACGCGGCTCGTCCGCAGCAAAGCATCGCTGACGCTGCCCATCCACGCGCGCGCGAGGCCATGGCGGCCGTGCGTGGCCATGACGATGAGCTCGATCCCGTGCAGCACAGCATACGTGGCGAGCACCTCTTCCACGGGCCCGCTCAGGACGGCGATCCTCGTGGCCAGCTCCGACCGCGGGCCAAGCCCCTTGCGAATCCTGGTCAAGTAGGCGCGCTCCGCCTCCCAGCAGCGGGTATCGTCGTCCTTCTCGACCACCGGCATGCCCTCGAGTGAGACGGGTGGCCGTGTCGGAGGAACATGGATCCGGACCAGGTAAAGCGTCCCTCCCGAGCCTCGCGCCAGGTTGACCGCGACGGGCAGCGCGCGCTCGCTCAGGAACGTGCCGTCGAGCGGTACCAGGATCCTGGAGGCCATGGCGTCCTTTCCGGCCGCGGCCCGGCGGTGAGGGCTGCCGCTGCCACGGTCCACTTGCCTCCGTCAGCGTGCAAAGCGGGTGCCGGCGCTTCCCCGGGCGCAACG
>DAINRN010000358.1:0-2357 GCA_036741815.1 Acidobacteriota bacterium | reverse complement strand
AAGCGCGTCGCGTGACCTGTGGGCCCGGTGGTGCTTTGCTGCGCCGATGGCCATCGACATCGTAGAGGTGAAGCAGGTGACGCCGGCGCTGGTCGCCGCGTTCGCTCGCCTGCTGCCTCAGCTTTCCCCGGGCGCAACGCCCCTTAAACAACGATCAAGTGCGCGCTGACGCGGCGTACGCCCGCAAGAAAAGCGCTGCCGCTCGCCCGGGCACGCAACTCCTTCGCGCCCCGGCCTGGCGCGTCTGGTACACTGCCGTTCCCGTTCACCGAAGAGGCCGAGGCATGAAGCTCACGGATCGCCTGAAGGTCGAGCATGGGATCTTCCTCAAGCAGCTGGCCTTCCTCGAGGGCCTGGTGAAGCTCGACGCGCCTCCCAACCTGCTGGCCGCCGTGGCCGAGACCATCGCCCTGGCCGAGGAGGACCACTCGCAACTCGAGGGCCGGCTGCTCTACCCGCTACTCGAGAAGGCGGTGGGCAGCGACTACGGCCCCCTGCAACAGGTGGCGCAGGACCACGCCGACCTCTCGGCCCTCGTGGAGCGCGTGCGTGGCGGCGCGCCCAGCGCGAAGCTCGTCCTCGAGCTGGTGAACCTGATGCGGGACCACCTCGAGCGCGAGATACACGGCCTCTTCGCGTTGGCGGAGGAATGGATCCCCGCGGAGCGCCTCGAGGCGCTCTGCAACTGGGAGGAGGAGCACCTCTACGAGAGCCTCGGCCGCCGTCTCGAGTGGGCCGAGCGCTGGCTCAAGGCCCCCGGACCCTGACCGCCGGCCGTCAGGCGGACACGACCCGGTTCCGCCCGCGACGCTTGGCTTCGTAGAGCGCGCCGTCGGCGGCCTCGCGCAGCCGGGCCGAAGAGGCGTCGCGGCCCTCCACTGTCGCCACCCCCACCGACACGGTCAACCCGTCGAGGCGCTCGGCGGCGACGAGCGCGCGGACCCTCTCGGCAAGAGCCGCCGCCGCGGCCGTTGGCGTGCTGGGGGCGAGCAGCGCGAATTCGTCCCCTCCTACCCGTACGGCAAAATCGCTGTCGCGCGCACCACCGCGCAGCGCCCGCCCCACGGCCTGAAGGGCGAGGTCGCCGGCCCGGTGACCGTGACCGTCGTTGATGTTCTTGAGGCCGTCCACGTCGACCGCCAGCAGCGATAACGGCTCGCCGTAGCGGGCCGCGCGGGCCGTCTCATGGACGAGCTGCTCTTCGAAGGCCAGGGGGTTCCCGAGCCCGGTGAGGGGATCGGTTCGCGAGAGCGCGACCAGGGCGTCGGCCTGGCGGCCCAGCACGTAGCCGAACAGGGCGAACACCACCATCGTCGACACGGTGACGTACGCATATGTCGGCGCGTCTCTGTCGAGCTCGCCGCCGATCCCCGGGGAAGAGGCCCCCGTGCCCGCGAGCCGCACGACCATCAAGCCGAGAGGCGCCCCGAGGGCGAGCGCCGTCCCCGCCACCGTGTAGAGCAGCCTCCGGGGCCGCCCGCGCCCGGGTTTCCCCGGCGTCATGGCTCGTCCGGGGCCACGCTCGGTATGACGACCTGCTGGAGGAAGGAGGCCAGATCGGGGTAGGTGCGCGCGCCGTCCGTAGAGACGACGCGGGCCTCCCCGTCTGGCCGGAGGTCGAGCATGTGGACGACTCCCTCGGCGCGATGGAAGGGGATCCTCGCCGGGCCGGACCAATCGCCCTGGCCCACGAAGCGGCGGTGAAAGGAGAGCAGGTCCGGCACCAGCTCGATGTCGTGGACCATGAGCCGCCGCGCGCCGAAGAACTCGTGCCGCTCGTAGAGGATGCCGCCGCCGATCCGGACGAGGAAGGTCCGGAACTGCTCGGGCAGCCTTTGCCCCAGGGCCTCCTCCAGGAAGTCGAGGTCGAGCTCGCTCGCCCGGTCGGCGGTCATGTGCCGCGAGAGATCCCTTTCGAGGATCTCGAGAGCCTCTTCGATCGTCACCGCGGCCGTGGATGCAAGGACCCGCGGCATTGTCTCACGGTCAGGAGCCCGGAGCCGCCGCGACGAGCCGGAAGCCCATGGTCATGGTGAGGATGAACTCCGTGGGCACGCCGTTCAGGAGCAACGGCTGGTAGCGCCTCTGCTTGACCGCTTCGATGGCGGCGTCGTCCAGCACGGGGTTGCCGCGCAGGACCCGGACCGACTGTACACGGCCGTCGATGCCCACGTGCGCCTCGAGGATCACGACGCCCTGGATGCGGGCGAGGACGGCAAGGGGCGGGTACTCGGGCTTCACTTCGTACAGGAGCTTCGGGGCACGGATGCTCCCGCCGACGCGCACCAGTTCCAGCAAATTGTCCACCAGCAGCGTTCCGCCGAGTCGGGCCCCCGCTCCCGCGCGCGCGACTCCCC
>DAINRN010000357.1:0-4318 GCA_036741815.1 Acidobacteriota bacterium | reverse complement strand
GGGGGCGGCCGTCCACGCTCAGCGCGGGCGGATGCAGCGCGCGGAGACCTTCGACGGCCAGCGCGGCGAGCAGGACGAATGCGGCTCCGCGCGCGATCCTTCCGGGGCTCCATCCGGCCGCGTTCGGGGCCCACCGCGACGCGGCCAGCGCGGCGAGCAGCGCCACCACGGGGAACGCCGCGGCCCCCTGCCGCGCGTACCCGAAGAACGCCGCCGTCACCGCTACCTTCGAGACAAGGAAGAGGAGCCACGGGTAGAGAGCGGGCCGGCTGCACCCGGCGGCGAGGCCGAGGCCGCACGCGACGAGCAGGAACGAGGACCAGGCCGCGGTCCTCCATCCCGGATCGGGCACGGCCAGGTCCACCGCGCGCCGCCACCGGGGCGAACCCAGCGGCAGGTCGAAGCCTGTGAACCCGAGCGCGGCGCCCGACCAGAAGACGCGCAGCTTGCCCCCGGCGTGCGCGAGCGCTCCGGCGGTGCCGCGGGCGCGCAGCCACCGCCAGCCCATCGCGTAGCCGTCGTTGACCAGGCGGACGTGCGGCGGATAGACGAAGGACAGGTCGGGAGGGGGAAGGCCCCCGACGAGCATCGGCGGGTAGCGGCCGGGATCCGGCTTGAGCGGGGGCGGGTCCTCCAGCGCCGCACGGGTGAACCCGCCGTGGGCGCGCGGGTGGTTGGCGAGCGCGAAGTTCAAGGGCCCGTAGAGCGACACGAAAGGCCGCCGCCCCAGCGGCCGGGGGCGATAGCCGAATGCCTCGTCGAGTATGCCGACGTCCTCGCCGCGCACCTCGCCGCCGCCGCGGTGAAGGACGGTGGCGGCCACGAACGCGGACGCGGCGTCCCGCGCGAAGGCGGGGAGGCGCTCGCGCTCGGCCCGGGCCGCCTCGTCCCACGGCATCCAGGCCAGGCTCTCCGCCACCCGGCGCACGACGCTCTGCGACGGGTCGGCGGCGGAGGGCTCGGTGTTGAACCGGCGGACGGATTCCCACGCCGCGATGTGCCACGGCACGAGGGGCAGGGCGAAGAAGACGACGGAGACGGCGAGGCCTTTCAGCGCGCGGGCCACGTCCCCCCGCCAGAGGACGGCCACGAAGGCGAGGAAGAGCGCGTAGAACAAGGCGTGCTCGACCCTGAACAGGCACGCCAGGCCGTGGAGCGCCGACCACAGCGCCACCACTGCCGGGCGGGGCCCGGCCCGCAGGCTCTCGAACAGGCAAAGCGTTCCCGCGGCCAGCACCAGGTAGGGCGTCTCACCGTCGAGCGAGCCGGACAGGACCAGCAGGCCGGTGGAGGCCGCGCAGGCGCACGCCGCGATCGCGGCCACCAGGAGCCCGAAGGACCGGAGCGCCGCCACGTAGACGAGCAGGACGACCAGGGCCCCCAGCAGGGCCCAGAAGACCTTGAGGCCGGCGATACCCGCGTCGCCGCCGTCCCAGAACGCCGCCATCAGGAAGGCCGTCCCCGGCGGATGGATGGGCAGGTCCAGCTCGAAGGGACGGCCGGCCAGGATGGCGCGGGCATACTCGACCCACAGCCAGGCGTCGCCCTTGAAGAAGACGCCGTGGGGCCAGGCCCGATCGGGCGTGGCCCTGATGAACAACACCCGCAGGGCGAAGGCCGCGGCGAAAACGGCCACGCCCAGCAGGAGCTCCGGCCGCCGCCAGCGGCCCGGCGCCGCGACCTCGGCGGCCTCGCGCAGCGGCGCGCGGTCCTGGCGGGATCTCCGGCTCCGGCGCGCGGCCACGGCGCAGGCTAGCCTCGGCCGCGGGGACGGTCAATCGGACCCGCGGATACAATCGGCGCGACGTGGAGACCCCGCCCGCCGCCGGCCGACAGGACGATCCGCTGGGCCGCGACGTCTCGACGCTGGGACGGCTGCTCGGCGACGTCCTGCGCGAGCAGGAAGGCGACGCGGGCTTCGAGCTCGTGGAGGACTTCCGGGCCCGCACCAAGGCCTTGCGGGGGAGCGAGCCCTTTCCGGCGGATTTCGGCGAGGAGGGAAGGGGGTTGCTGCAGCGGACGGCCGCCCTGAGCCTGGCCGAGGCGCGACGGCTGGTGCGCGCGTTTACCGCCTATTTCCACCTCGTCAACATGGCTGAGGAGCGCCACCGCTTGCGCGTGCTGCGGAGCAGGGAGAGGGCGGCGGGCGGGGCGCCGCGGTCGGAGTCCATCGGCGAGGCGGTGGCGGCGGCGGCGCGGAGCGGCCTCGCACCCGAGCGCGTGCGGACATTCCTCGAGCGCTGCGCCGTGGAGCCGGTCTTCACCGCCCATCCCACAGAGGCGCGGCGGCGGACGGTCCTCGAAAAGCTGCGCCGGATGGCCTCCCTCGTGGAGGGCCTCGACGATCCCCGCCGCCCTCCGGCCGAGCTTCTCTCCCTGCACGACCGCATCCGCGAGGAGATCGCGGGTCTGTGGCTGACCGAGGAGGTCCGCCGCCAGGCGCCTACCGTCCTCGACGAGGTGCGCAACGGCCTCTTCTACTTCGAGGAGTCCCTCTGGCAGGTGGTGCCCCGGCTGCACCGCGAGATGGAAGAGGCAATGGCCGCCGCCTATCCCGGACGGGACCTTCCGGTCCCGCCGTTCCTGCGCTTCGGGTCCTGGATGGGCGGCGACCGGGACGGCCATCCCCACGTCACCGCGAGGGTGACGGCGGCCACGCTGCGCATGCAGAAGGACGCCGTCCTCGCCCTCTACGCGAAGGAGCTGGAGGGGCTGCAACGGTCGTTGTCGATGCGGGCCGAGGCCGGGGAGACCGCTCCCGTTCTGGCGGCGTCGCTGGACGAGGACGCGCGCCTCATGCCCGACACGGCGGCCATGCTGGCCCGCCACTACGAAGGCGAGCCGTTCCGCCGCAAGGCGGGCCTGATGCTGGCGCGGGTGCAGGCGGCGCGCCGTCTCAATGCGGCGCGTCTGGCCGAGAGCGCCCCGCCCGAAGGCGAGGGCGAGGATCCCAACCTGTGGCGCACGGCCACGCCGCCCGACCCGCCCCGCGCCGACGACCCGCGCGTCGCCTACCGCCGGGCCGCGGAGATGCAGGCCGACGTGGCGGTCGTGCGCGACGCCTTGCGCGGGCTGCGCGGGGACCGCATCGCCGACGGGGCGCTGCGCGACCTGCAGCGGCGGGTGGAGTCCTTCGGCTTCCACCTGGCCCGCCTCGACCTGCGCCAGCACAGCCAGGTGCACGAAGAGGCGGCGGCCGAGCTGCTCCGCTCCGCGGGGATGGCGGACGACTACCTGTCCCTGGACGAGCCGGCCCGGGTCGCCGTGCTGGCCCGCGCGCTGGAGAGCCCGCGCCCGATGGAGGTCGCGCGCGCCGCCTGCTCGGCGGCCACCGCGGAGGTCCTGGCCGTCTTCGCGACCGCGCGGGACCTCCAGGAAGAGATGGGCCCGGAAGCGCTCGGCAATTACATCGTGTCCATGACGGCGGGGGTGAGCGACGTCCTGGAGCCGCTGCTGTTCGCCCGGTCCGCGGGCCTTTTCCGGCCGCCAACCGCCGCCGCCCCCGCAAGCAGCGCCCTGGACGTGGTCCCCCTCTTCGAGACCATCGACGACCTGCACCGCGGTGCGGGGCTCCTGGGCGAGCTCATCGCCCTGCCCGTCTACGCCGCCCATCTCAAGGCCCGCGGCGGGCGGCAGCAGGTGATGCTCGGCTACTCGGACAGCAACAAGGACGGCGGCTTCGTGACCGCGAGCTGGGAGCTGTACAAGGCCCAGCGGACCCTGGCCGAGACCTGCCGGGCCGCCGGGGTCGACCTCCTGCTCTTCCACGGCCGCGGCGGGGCCATCGGGCGCGGCGGCGGCCCCACGAACCGCGCCATCCTGGGCCAGCCGCCGGGGACGCTCGAGGACCGCCTACGCTTCACGGAGCAGGGCGAGGTCGCGTTCGCGCGCTATTCCAACCCCGACATCGCGCACCGCCACCTGGAGCAGACCTTGAACGCGGTGATCCGCGCGAGCCTGCGGCCGGCGGGCGAGTCCAGGACCGCAGCACCCGCGGACTGGACGGCGGCCATGGACCGGATGTCGGCCGCGGCCCAGCATGCGTATCGCCGCCTGGTCTACGAGGACCCGGAGTTCATCGATTACTTCCGGCAGGCCACGCCCATCGACGAGGTCGCGGACCTGCGGATCGGCTCGCGGCCGGCCAAGCGGCAGGGCGGAGGCCGCATCCAGGACCTGCGCGCGATCCCCTGGGTGTTCAGCTGGACGCAGAGCCGTCACGGCATCCCCGGCTGGTTCGGGCTGGGCACGGCGCTCGAGGGCGAATCGGGGCGCGAGGGCGAGACGGGCCGTGCGCGGCTCGCGGCGATGTACCGGG
>DAINRN010000356.1:3521-4320 GCA_036741815.1 Acidobacteriota bacterium | reverse complement strand
GCGTCGAGGATGGCCTGGATGTCGGCCGGCTCCAGGGTCTCGATGCCCAGGAGGTGGCGGTGGCGATACCCGTTCACCGGCGTCCCTGTTTGCGCGTCCCCTTGCGTGCGCGGGGCGCCCGCGCCCGCTCGAGCAGGACCACGCGGTCGGATCCGTCCTCCTCGCGCAGAAGGACCTGGACGACCTCCTGTCGGGTGGTGGTCAGCGTGCGCCCCACGAAGTCCGCGCGGATGGGCAGCTCGCGGTGCCCGCGGTCTACGACCACGGCCAGCTTGATCCGCTCCGGGCGGCCGAAGTCGATGAGCTCGTCGAGCGCCGCGCGCACGGTCCGTCCCGTGAACAGGACGTCGTCCACGAGGACCACCGTCCGTCCGTCGATGGAGCAGGGGATGTCGGTGCCCTTCAGGACGGGATGGGGGGCGATGGTGGTGAGGTCGTCGCGGTACAGCGTGATGTCCAGGGCGCCGACCGGGGGCTCCACCCCGCCGGCCTTCTTGATGATGCGCGCCAGTCGCCGCGCGAGGGGGACGCCGCGCGTGCGCACGCCCACGAGCACCACGCCGCCCATGTCCGGGTGGCGCTCCAGGATCTCGTGGGCCATGCGGGCCAGGGTGCGGTTCAGCCGGGCCCCGTCCATAAGCTCCTGGCGCTCCCGGAACCCCGTGGGCGCGCCCATCAGGCGACCCTGCCGCCGTCCGGCACCGGGCGCTCGGGTATGAGCAGGACGTTCCCGCCCTTGCCGTCGCCCACGGCCAGGACCAGCACCTGGGAGTCGAGGCCGGCCACGCGGCGCGGCGGC
>DAINRN010000356.1:865-3511 GCA_036741815.1 Acidobacteriota bacterium | reverse complement strand
TCCTCGGGCCCTCCCCGTCAGTGGAGAGTTACCTCAACATCGATCGAGTAATCGGTGCAGCGCTATCAAGCCATGCCGAGGCGATTCATCCCGGCTATGGGTTTCTGTCTGAGAATCCTGAGTTCGCACGGCGCTGTGCACTAGCTCGCGTGGGATTTATCGGCCCGTCGGCGGCTGCGATGGAGCAGGTCGGTGGAAAGATTGCCGCCCGGCAACCAGCGCTGGAGGCCAGGGTCCCCAGGGCGCCGAAGTCCAGGGTCAGGGCGAGAGCGGGCCGGCGGGCGCCACGGAGGGGACGCGCCGCCACGATGGTCCCGACGCGCAGGTCGAGGGTGAGGAAGTCATCGACCGTGGCCAAGGCGGGCGGGATGGTATCACGGGACTTCATCGGGCAGCGGCGGCAGGTCGGATCCCGAGGGGCGCGAGGCGGTCACGGCCAGGCTCTCGTAGCTCGGGATGAAGCTGACGGGGTGCGCGCGGGCGAAGTCCTCCTCCACGATCTCTCCCAGGACGCGCCCCTCCATGTCGCGGGCCACGGGCAGGCCCATCAGATAGAGGATGGTGGGGGCCACGTCCAGGACGGACGCGCTGCGCAGCTCCGCGCCCGGCCTGATCCCGTCCCCCACGGCGAGCAGGAAGCCGTCCGGGGCGCCGGCGTGGGTGCCGCTGGGGACCGGCCGCTCGCCGAGCAGGCCGGACAGCGCGCGGCGCCACAGGCGCACGGGCTCCATCCCGTAGCCCGAAACCACGAGGAGGATCTCGCCCGGGCGCAGGGCCGCGGCCGCCTCCCCCACGCGCTCGCTGACGTAGGCCGTGTAGCGGTCGACGACCGCGCCGTACCGCCGCACCTCCTCGCTCGTGACGTCTCCGAAGCGCTCGGGGTGCGCGAACCGCGTGAACGCGTGGCCCACGACGTCCAGGCCCTGGTAGCAGGTGACGAAGAACGCCGGGTCGTAGGCCTGGCGCAGGACGGCGCCCGCCCGCTCGTACGTGATGTCGGGCACGAGCGCCCGCTCCACCAGCTCGCGCCGCCAGACCGCCGCGTCCGCCGGCAGAGGGGCCTGCACGTCCACGAAGCGGGACAGCATCGTGCGCTCCACGTCCTCCGCCTCCACGCCGCGGGCCGTCACCTCCCGCAGCAGGTCCGTCGGGTGCAGCGCCTCTCCCGCCCGCGCGGGGTCGTGGCGCAGCAGGTGGAAGTACGGGGAGAGCGCGAATCCCTGCACGCCCTGCGGCGGGTGCGTTCCCCACACGCGCACGGTACCCGTCGGGATGCCGAAGGCGTTGAGGATGTCCCAGAGGGCGCGCCGCTTGCGCGAGGCCGCGGTCACCGCCGAGCGCGTCACCAGGCCCGTCCGCTCCAGGCCGCCCACAAACGCGCCTTTCGGCAGCAGCTCGAAGACGCCGTCCGAGCCGGCCAGGCGATAGGTGGTGAAGCTCTTGATCCCGTGGTCCCGCGGGAAGCGGCCGGTCAGGATCGTGGTCCAGATGGGCGGCCCCTCCGTGGGCCGCAGCGTGGCCAGCGGCCCGTGCGCCCCGCGCCGCAGCGCCTGGGCGAAGGCGGGCAGCACGCCCCGCGAGATCCCGTCGCGCAACTGCTCTGGCCCGATCCCGTCGATCCCGATGAGCACGATGCGCCGGGAGGGCTCGATGCTCTCGGTGGCCAGGGGCACCGGCGCTTGTGCCGGGGCGCGGGCCGGGCGCAGCGCCAGCGGCACCACCATGCCGGCGGCCGCGGCCAGCACCACCAGGGCCGCGGCGGCGGCGCGCCCGCGCAGGGGGAAGAGCACGGCGTCGATCTGGACGGCGAGGAGGACCAGCGTCGAGGCCGTGAGGGCCACGGCGGAGGCCGCCACGGCCCGCCTGACCTCGGCGGGTATCGACCAGCGGTAGCTGAGCAGGTTCAGCCAGAAGAGGGCCGCGGCGGCGGCCACCGCGATGAGGGCCAGCGGCGTGAACCAGGGCAGGCCGGGCAGGGGCGGGCGCGGAGCATGGCTCGATCCGCGCAGGCCGGTCCAGGCCAGGGCGAGGAGCGTGAGCAGGGCGGTGCCGCCCACCACGTAGGGGAGGAGCAGCGCGCGCGTCAGCGCCGCGGCCTCGCGCGCCGGCGCGGCCTCGGGGTTCAGGAAGAGCGTGAGCAGGACGACGTCGGCCGCGAACAGCGACGACGCCAGGGCCGCGCTCACCAGCGTCCGTCGCGGCATGGCGGCAGGGTATCATTCCGCGATGCCCGCGAATCGCGACGTACCCCTGCTCGCGCGCGCGCCACTCGAAGGTCCCTACGTCCTGCTCACGTTCCGTCATGCCGAGATCGCGGCCTCCGCGCGAAGGCGGGAACGTCGCCCGACCCTCCGCTGCGCCGGCCCTTCTCCGTGATGACCGTCGACCCCGCAGAGGAGAGCTTCACGATCTTCTTGAAGACGGTGGGCGTGGGCAGCCGGGCCCTGGCCGAGATGCGCATCGGGGACGTCGCCGCCTGCCTGGGCCCGCTGGGCCGGCCCTTTGCCGTACCCCCCGACGGCAGCGAGGCCCTCCTCGTGGCGGGCGGCTACGGCATCGCGCCCTTCGTGCTCTTCGCCGACGAGCTGCGGCGCGCGGGACGCAAGGCCCGGGTCTTCTATGGCGGCCGCACCGCGGGCGACCTGC
>DAINRN010000356.1:0-855 GCA_036741815.1 Acidobacteriota bacterium | reverse complement strand
CCGGATCACGGTGCCGCTCGAGGCGCACCTCGACGTGGCCGCCGCCTCCCCCACCCTCTATGCCTGCGGGCCGGACGCCATGCTCCACGCGGTGGCGCGCCTGGCCGCGCGCCGCCGCCTGGACGCGCAGGTGAGCCTCGATCCCTGGATGGGCTGCGGCCTCGGCACCTGCCTGGGCTGCGTGGTGCCCATCCAGGGCCCCGAGGACCCGCGGCCCCGCTACCGCTGCGCGTGCACCGAGGGCCCCGTCTTCGACGCGGTGACCGTGGTGTGGTCCGGCGAGGGGTCGTCGCTGGCCCGCCGCCGCGCGCTCGAAGAGACGCCGGCGTGAAGCTGGCCGTGGACGTGGCCGGGCTCCACCTCAAGAACCCGTTGCTCGCCGCGTCGGGCACCTTCGGCTACGGCGTGGAGTACGAGGGGATCCTGGACCTGAACGTCCTCGGCGGGCTGGTCACCAAAGGCCTGTACCTCGAGCCGCGCGACGGCTGCCCCACCCCCCGCATCGCGGAGACGCCCTCGGGGCTGCTCAACGCCATCGGTCTGCAGGGAGTGGGCGTGCGGGCCTTCGTGAAGGACGTCCTGCCCCGGCTGGCTCCCTACGACACCGCGGTGGTCGTGAACGTCTGCGGCGACACCGTCGAGGAGTACGCGGAGGTGACGCGCATCCTCGACGACGCGCCGGGCGTGGCCGCGGTCGAGATCAACATCTCCTGCCCGAACGTGAAGGTCGGGGGCATGGCCTTCGGCGGCGATCCCGAGATGACCCACGCGGTGGTGGCCGCCGTGCGCAAGGCCACCCGCCTGCCCGTGATTCCCAAGCTCTCGCCCAACGTCGCGGACATCACGGTCTTCGCG
>DAINRN010000355.1:2358-4342 GCA_036741815.1 Acidobacteriota bacterium | reverse complement strand
AAGTTCATGACCGCCGCCGAGCAGGAGGATCTCATGGCCCGGATTGCCCGCCTGGAGGACGAGGGACGGGTGGAGGCCCTGCGCGAGAACCTGAACCACATCCACGTCTTCGCGTTCGCGGACGGCCAGCGCCCGCAGGAGAGCCTGATCGAGGCGTCGCTGCGGCAGGTGGACGCGGAGCTGCCCGTGGCCAGGCCGGCCCCGCGGAAGGCGAGGGCGAAGCCCGCGGTGCGCGCGCGGCGGACCGCCCGCCGCCGCTAGCTCGCGCGCTCCCGCGCCTTGCGGGCCGCCGCCGCCCGCTTGCGACGCCAGTCCGTCCAGCGCACCCATCCGTCGGTGCCGCTCAGGCACACCGCCAGCCAGCACAGGCCCGCGGCGAAGCCCGCGATGACGTCGCTCAAGTAATGGACCCCGAGGTACACCCGGCTGGCTCCGATGATCACGGTCAGCAGGGCGCACAGCGTCACCGCGAGCACCCGCAGCCGGCGGCTGTGGTCGATGCTGAAGTAGATGACGTAGGCCAGGCTGCCGAAGAGCAGGGTGGCGCCCATGGCGTGGCCGCTCGGGAAGCTGTAGCCATGGGCGGTGCCCAGCACCTCGATTCCCGACGGGCGCGCTCGACGGTAGACCTCCTTCAGGGCGGGGTTCAGGATGGCACCGCCGACGACCGTGGCGGCAAAGGCGTAGAGCCGCCGGTGCGACCGCGCCCTCAGGAGGGCGCCGGCCACGGCCGCCGAGAGCACGGCCAGCACCCACAGCTTGCCGAAGTGGGACACGAACCGCATGAAGTCGGTCAGGGCGGGGGTGCGCCACCGGGCGGCCACCTCCTGGGCGTAGCGGTCGGCGGCGCGGGTGGTCTCCGCGGCGAACACCCAGTCCGCGATCCGGCCGAAGACCCAGCCGGCGAGAAGGGCCACCAGGAAGCCGACGACGAGGTGGAGGCCGAGATAGCCCTCAGGGGAGAGCCACCGCGCGTAGAAGGTCGGGCGGGTGGCAGCGGCCGGCGCCATCAAATCCGATTCTAATGCGCCCTCTTGACATGCGGCCGGAACCAACGGGACTAAGATTGAAGACATGAGCAGCAGCGCCCCGGCCCTCCGCGGTTTCGGGGTCCTGGTGGTCGAGGACGATCCGGACACCCAGGAGATCCTGAGGACGATCCTGGAGAAGGAGGGCGCCAGCGTCTCGCTGGCCAGCACGGCGGTGGAGGGCCTGCAGACGTTCCTGCGCGTGCGGCCCGACGTGCTGCTGTGCGACCTCGGCCTGCCCGGCGCCGACGGGTACGCGCTCGTCCGCCAGATCCGCGAGCTGCCTGCGATCCTGGGAGGCTCCACGCCTTCGGTGGCGGTCACGGCCTATTCCGCGGAGCTGACCCCCAAGGTGCTCCACGCCGGGTTCCAGGCCCACCTGCAGAAGCCGGTGGACCCGGACACCCTGATCAAGGCGGTAGCCGCTCTCGCTCTCCAGGCCAAGCAGTAGTCGGCCGATCCGCTAGCGGGCCGTGACGAGGGGCGCGCCGCCGTCGCCCAGGCTCTCCACGTCCAGGTGCCGGCGGCCCCGCGCGCGCCAGCGCGCGCGGGCGAGCGCGGCGTGGTACGACGCCCGGTGCGGCTCCAGGCGCACCGCCTCGGCGTAGAGCCCCACCGCCTCGTCCCAGTCGCCGGCGCGGGCGGCCTCGAGGGCGGAGGCGGCCAGGGCCGATCCGGCCGCCGGCCGGGTCTCCTCGTCCGGGCCGTAGAGGAAGACGTCCGACACCACGAGCCGCGGGCCCGCGGCCTGGAAGATCAGGCGGACCTCGCCCAGGGCACGGTCGCGCAAGGGAACGGCGAGCAGCGCCTGGCGGGCGGCGCGGGGCGCGCCGTTCACCCACTGCAGGCCGTGCGGGCCCGGGCCCGCGGCCACCACCTCGCCGCCGGCCTCGCACACCCACGGCACCGCCAGCGGCGATCGCTCGGGATCGAGGCCGAGGACCAGCGCGGAGACG
>DAINRN010000355.1:0-2348 GCA_036741815.1 Acidobacteriota bacterium | reverse complement strand
CGGCGCGAAGGGTCCAGGCGCACGGCGAGGCCCGACCCGCGGCTGATCCCCAGGGGCGAGGCCCAGGCCGTGGCGGGATCGGCGTCACGGACGGCGTCGGGCAGGGGCGAGCCGTCCAGGGCAGCCACGGACACCACCGAGGCGGGCAGCGGCCGTGTCTCGTCATAGGGAGGCACGAACCTCCGGAAGATCACGAGGTCGCCCGCGACGTCCTCCTTCCATGAGCCGCCCATGTCGCGCAACAGCTCGCGGAAGCGCGCGGCGCGGGGCATGCCCCGGGAGAGATGGGGCGAGAGGACCCAGGCCGGCGCCGGATCGAGGTCCACCTCGTCCCTGAAGCGCAGCGGGTCGCCCGGGATGCGCTCGTTCCAGGCCTGGCTGGCGAGGACGCGCTCGTCGGATTCCAGCGACAGCCGGCCCGCGAACTGCAGGCTGGCATAGGCGCTGCGGACCCCCGCCCGGCCCAGCGTGGCCAGCGCGGCGTCGATCGGCGGCACCTGCCACACCTCGGCCGCGTGCCGCGGGTCCTTCCAGGTCATGGTCAGCTTGTGCTCGCCGAGAAGCCAGGGCACCAGGATGGCCGCGACGAGGGCCGGCGCCGCCCAACGCCGCCACCGCGCCGCCCGGGCCACGCCGCAGCCGAGCAGGGCGAGGACGGGGACGGTGGTCCCGAACAGGTATCGGACCTCGTCGCGGCCGGTCCGCCGGCTAAACGCGAAGGCGGCGAACAGCATGAGGGCCCATCCCACGAGCGGCAGCGATCTCACGAGCGGCAGCGGCCGTCCGTTCCTTGCCGCTGCCGCGAGCGTCAAGACCAGTCCAATTCCGAGCAGTACCCGCAGTGCCGTTGGCAATGCCGCCCGCTCTGGCCCATCCACGACGAGCGGTATCTCCAAGCCGACCAAGCCGCTCAATGCGTGTCCCAGGTCGGTCACGCCGGCCCACCAGAGCCACTGCGGCCGCACCGCAGTGACCGTGCTCGCGGCGGATGCGCCCACCACATGGGCCACCAGGAGCGGGCTCGCGCCCAGGGTGAAGCCCGCGGCCAGGCAGGCGGCGCTCTTCAGGCGGGGACGAAGGCCCGCGGCCAGGAGCCCCAGGCCGGCGCCGGCGAGGGCGGGCAGGGCCAGGGACGAGTGCCACGTCGCGAGGCCGCAGACGATGCCCCACGCGGCGGCACTGACGGGGCGGACAGGCGCCGGATTCTCAAGGCGGCGCAAGCCTGCCCAGACCGGTCCCGCCACGAGGAGCGGCATCAGGAAGTTGGGCGGCGGCCCCGTGGCCGCCATCAGGTCCATGTACGGCGTGCCCACCGCGGCCAGGAACGCGGCCGCCCAACCCGCGGCGGCGCCCCGGACCTCGCGCGCCACGAGGGCGGCGGACAAGACGACGAGGATCCCGCAAGCCGCCTCGTAGAAGCGGAAGACGGTGTGGGCCGAGGCGAAGAGGAGCAGCGGCGCCATCAGATAGGCGTCCAGCAGCCCGTTGTACGGCTGGTTCCACAGGGTCGTCGCCAGCTCGCCGCGCAGGATGTGCCGCGCCATCAGCAGCCAGATCGCGTCGTCGTTGGAGACGGGAAGGGCGTGGGTGGCGGCGAGCAGCGGCCCGCGGGCGGCGGCCACGGTGAGGGCGAGCCCCGCCAGGGCGAGCCACCGCCGGCCGGAGACCGTCATGAGCCGCCAGTCTGCCCGAAGTGCTCTGCCGTGTATACCGGCCGTGTTTGACGATGGCGCGCGGCCACCGTAATCTGGCGTGTCATGCGACTCCGACCGCTCGCCGCCGTGGCCGCCGTAGCCCTCGTCACGATCACCGGGACCTCCTGCTCGCGGTCCCGGGCCGCCGCCTCCGCCCCGCCCGCCGCCGCCGCCACCGGCGACGCCGCGCAGGTCGTGGCCGAGGTGGACGGCGTCAAGATCACGCGCGGGGAGCTGGACAAGAAGGCCGCCGAGCCCCTGCTGGCCATCCGCCAGCAGGAGTACGACACCCTGCGCCGCGCGCTGGACGAGATGATCATCGAGCGCCTCCTCGAGAAGGAGGCCGCGGCCCGCAAGGTCACGCGGGAGGCGCTGCTCAAGGCCGAGGTGGAGGACAGCGTGCCGCCGCCCGACCCCGAGCGGCTGGACAGCCTGTACGAGCAGAACAAGCGCCGCTTCGGCGGGAAGACGCGCGAGCAGATGGACGCCGACCTCTCGCGGGCGGTGCGGCAGCAGGACCTGAACGCCCGCCGAGCGGCCTTCGCCGAGGAGCTGCGGAGCAGGGCCAGGATCCAGGTCGCGCTGGACCCGCCCCGGGCCCAGGTCGCGATCCCGGCGAGCGCGCCCACCCTGGGGCCGGCGTCCGCTCCGGTG
>DAINRN010000354.1:0-4345 GCA_036741815.1 Acidobacteriota bacterium | reverse complement strand
CCTGCCTTGGCCGATGGTCTACGACGACCTCCATCAGATCCGCGGCTACACCGCGACGGAGGTGGCGGCCGCGTTCCGGGGGCGATCGGATCCGGACGGGATCGAGACGCAAGGCGTCCGGCCGCTGAACCTGCTGTTCAACCACACGCAGTACGCGCTGTTCGGGGAGAACGTGGTGGCGCACCGGCTCTTCCTGGCCGCGCTCCACGCCGCGTACGCCTCGCTCCTGGCCCTGATCGCGGTGCGCTTCGGCCTTCCCCCGGGCTTCGCGCTGCTGTCCGCGGCCCTGGCCATGTGCGCCCGGTACTCCGTCTATCACTACGTGTGGCTCGTCGAAGGCCATCACTACGTGCAGGGCCTCCTGTTCGAGGCCGCGCTCCTCGCTTTGCTGGCCGGCCTCCGCGCCGCGGCTTTCGGCCGCCTCACCCTCTCGGTGATCCTCTTCTTCACCGCCCTCCTCATCCGCGAGGACACGATCGCCCTGGCGCCCGTCCTGGTCGTCCTGGGATACGTTTCGCTGGGAAAGGCGCCGACGCGCCGTTCGCTCCTCCTCCTCGGCGGATACGCCGCGGCCCTCGTGACCGGCTCGCTCGGCCTTCTCGCCTATCGAGCCGCGGTGGCGCCCCGGGCCGTCCCGCCCGGTCACGACGTCCTGGCCCTGCTCGTCAGCGTGCGCCGCGCGCTGAACCCCATGGGCCTCGAGCACTTCGACCTCCTGTCGCACGTCCTGGTCATCCTCTGGGGCGCGCTGGGACCGCTGCTCATCGCGGCGCTCTTCGCGCGGTGCCGCCCCGAGGAGCGGAGGATGCCGCTCGTCTGGATCCTGGCCGCCGTCATCGCGTGCGCGCCGGCCCTGACCTTGCGCCGGGACGACCTCCTCCTCTTCCCCACCGCCTTCGTGGCCCTGTTCTTCGGATCGGCCCTCGAGGTGCTGACCCGGAGCCGGCCCGCTCTCCGCCGCGCGGCGGCGGCGTTGATGCTGACCGGCGTCCTGGGCGGCGGGTACCTGAGCCGGGTCTATGCCCAGAACTTCCACCCCTACAGCGCGCGGGCCGTCTGGTGGAACGGGAAGTTCATCTACGGGAGCTACGCCTCGCGGGCCACCATCCCGCCGGAGCGGCGCGAGGCCATCACGCGGCAGCTCGCCTCGGTCGGAATCCGCAACGAGGCCCAGCTCAAGACGCGGCTGCGGAAGATGGTGACGGAGGCCCTCGCGCAGGGAAGGCGCACGCCGCGCGGGGACGAGACCGTCTTCTTCCCGCGGCTGCCGGAGGAGGATTTCTGATCGCCGCGTGACTGTCCGGTCGTATGACGCTTCCCGAACAGTCACAGACCTGCGCTTGCCGCAGCCTGGCCGTGCCACCCTCGGGCGAACTGGAGGGCACCATGCTCAACCTGGTCGCCGTTTACATGATGGTGGCGGCTTCGACCGGCGCGCTTGGCGCGGCGGACCCGACGGACCTTCCCGTCGGCACCCGCGTCCGGGTCGTCCTCCGCTCGGAGGGACCTGGGCAACCGCGCACGCTGCGCGGCAGGATCACGGGCTCGGAGCCGGGTGTCTTCACGCTGAAACCGGACGGAGAGGCCACCGCGGTGGTCCTCCGCTCCGACCAGGTGGTTCGGCTGGATCGGCTGCTGAAGTCCGGCAAGACGATGCAAGGCGCGGTGATCGGCGCCAGCGTCCTCGGGGGCGCGATGCTGGGGCTCTTCGCCTGGTACTGCACCACGGATGCGGGCTGCGAGGGTGCGGATGGCGGCCGTGTCGCGGCCCTCGTCGGCGGAGCCGCCGCCGTCGGCGCCCTCATCGGCGCCGGGCGCCGCCCCCGGTGATCGCTGGAGAGAGGTGGGGTCAGGCCCGAGCGGCTGCGTTGCCGGTGGGCGGCCGCGCCTGAGCTTGATGCCAACCAAGGGAGGCGGCGTGGCCGCCCGCGTCGCGATCCGGCTTCCCTGAGCGGTTTATCGGACCCGCGCGTCCGGGTGGGCATCGCTCCCACCCGGCGCGGCGCGGGCATCGCCCAGGCGCTGCGGTTCTGATCGAAGACGCATCTCGAGACGGTGGCGGCCCCACGGCGTCGTCAGGGCGGCGTACCGCTCCCTGCCTCGCGCCTCGATCCGGACATCGACCGGCTGGCCGTCGACCAGGGCGGACCGGACCGCGCGCTGCGCCGGGATCAAGACCGCGATGCGTCCTGGCCGGGGGTGGTTGCTGTCGTACTCCAGGACGAGCGCACGGTCTGACGGCTCGTAACCGTACGCCACGAAAGTGTCCGTCGCCGGCTGATAGAGATGGATCCGGCCCGGTTCCGCGCCCAGCCGAACGGTGAGGCGCAGCTCATCCGCGGATAGGGACACCCCGAAGAGCCCTTCGAAGACCGCGGCGGCCAGCATGCCCGCGCTGCCGGCGTAGGTCGGGCTGCCGCGGCCCTGGCCGTCCCGCGTGTGCCACTCGTGCAGCCCTCCGTTGCGCTCGGCCTTCTGCGCCAGCTCGCCCAGCCACCGCCGCGCCAGGGTCGATTCGCCGCGCTGGAAGGCGGCCAGGACCAGCCGCGCGCCGAACCAGTCCCACTGCCCGCCGTTCTGGTAGCTCCACGGCTCGCGCATGGCGGGATGGAGGAAGAGGCCGGCGCGGTACGGGGGCAGGAGCGTCCCCGCGATGGTGGACACCGCGAAGCGCCGCCGGCGCTCCTCCGCCACCGCGAGGATGCGCCGCGCCTGCCGGTCGTCCGCGATGCCGGAGAGGATGGCCGTGGCGTTGCCGCCGGTGGCGAAGACGGCGGAATCGTCGGGCAGCGCGGAGGGCGCGAGGAGCAGGTGCATGCGGTAGAAGCCGCGGGCGGCCTGCCAGAGGTGGCGGTTCGCCGCCGCCACCACCTTGTCCGCGGCCCCCGTCCAGCGGCCCTGGCCTTCCCCGTGGTCCACGGCCTGGTGGAGCCCGGCCAGGCAGCGCGCGGCTTCCACGAACAGGGCGTTGGTGTAGAGGCCGGCCACCAGCGGCGTGGGCTCGTCGAGATAGATGGCGCCCTGGTCGGCGTGCGCCGGGCTCACGTCCCCCCAGTCCGCGGAGAAGCCGCTGGTCACCAGACCGACCTGCCGGTCGAAGCGCTTCGCCAGCAGGAAGCCCAGCGCCCGGTCCGCGCGCTCCAGCAGAGGGACGCCGGCGACGCGCTTCCGCAGCCACACGCGGTCCCCGGTGGCGCGGAAGGCCCGGCACACCCCGAGCACGGCGCTGGATTCCTGGTCGGCCTCGACGGTGTTCTTGTCCGAGCTGAAGGCGACCGGCCCCGTTCGGAACACCTCGCGGGCCCGCGGCGCGTACTGGGTGAAGGCGGAGGCCGGGCCCGGCGCGATCCAGTCGTCGAGGCCGCCGTCCTCCGCCTGGTTCGCGAGGTGCTCCTCCAGCCAGGACGTCAGGTACTCCGCCGGGTAGTGGTAGCGGACGAGCGGGCTGAGGGTGGCGCTGTCGCGCAGCCACACCTGCGGGTAGCGCGCCCCCGCTCCGAAGGCCTTCACCGCGCCGGTGCGTCCCGCGATCTCCTTGCGGTTGGCCTGGAGCGTGGGGAGGAAGAAGTCCTGGAGGCGGTCGAGCGCGGGATCGCCGGTGGCGTACGCCGTCTGCCGGCTGTAGCCCGGGTCGACGGCCCGCGCCTGGGCGGCCGCGAGGGGCGGGAGGACCAGGAAGAGGACGAGGACGCCGAGGACCCGGGCGGCCCGCCGCATCACGTCAGGGGACCCAGTACGGCTTCCGCTTCTCCAGGAACGCGCGCATCCCCTCTTGTCCCTCGGCGGTCGTCCGGATCTCGGCGATGCGCTCGACGGTGTACCGCTGGACGTCCTCCACGCGCCGCCAGGCCACCTCGCGGATCAACGCCTTGGCCTCGGCCACGGCGTGCGGGCCCGCCTGGAGCAGCTCCTTGACCCGCCCCTCGACCACGGCGTCGAGGTCCTCCTCGGGTACCGCGGCCCGCACGAGGCCGATCTCCTGGGCGCGGACGGCCTCGAACCGCTCGCCGGTCAGGAACAGCTCGCGCGCCGCGGACTCGCCGATCTTGCCGATCACGTAGGGCGAGATGACCGCGGGCAGGATCCCCAGCCGCACCTCGGTGAAGCCGAACTGCGTCCCCAGGGCCGCCAACGGGATGTCGGAGGCCGCCACCAGGCCGGCCCCGCCGCCCAGGGCCGCGCCGTGCACGCGGGCCACGATCGGCTTCGGGGACTCGTAGACGGTGAAGAAGAGGTCGGCCAGGGCCTGGGCCTCGCGCAGGTTCTCCTCGCGCGTGAAGGCGGCCATGGCCTTCATCCACTGCAGGTTCGCGCCCGCGCAGAAGGACGGCCCGCGGCCTCCCAG
>DAINRN010000353.1:0-4364 GCA_036741815.1 Acidobacteriota bacterium | reverse complement strand
GGCGCTGGGAATCGTTGAAGTAGGCAGGGACGGTGATGACCGCCCGCGTGACCTTCTCGCCCAGGTAGTCCTCGGCGGCCTGCTTCAGCTTCTGGAGGATCATCGCGGAGATCTCCGGAGGCGAGTACTGCTTGTCCCGGGCCTCGACGCGGACGTCCCCGTTCCCGGCCGAGACGACCTTGTAGGGGACCATCTTGGCCTCTTCGCTGACCTCGGAGAACTTACGGCCCATGAACCGCTTGATGGAGTAGATCGTGTTCTCGGGGTTGGTCACCGCCTGACGCTTGGCCACCTGGCCGACCAGGCGCTCAGCATCCTTGCCGAAGGCCACGACCGAAGGAGTGGTGCGACCGCCCTCGGAGTTCGCGATGACCGCGGGCTCCCCGCCCTCGAGGGTCGCGACCACCGAGTTGGTCGTACCCAGATCGATTCCGATGACCCTGCTCATGAATTAACCTCCTGGAGTGCGTCGGGCTCCGCTGGACCCGCCCGATCTCCGCTGGACAAAAGAGAATTTAAGCCAGCCCTTAGCGAATGTCAAGCATCAAATATGAGTCTATTACGCTCATCTATAACTCAAGCGGTGCTTGTCCAATTCAATCAGCATCTTATGGTTAATACCGGCTGGAGAATCGACCCTCTTAGAGGCGCTGCTAGAATAGAGCAGGGGAGCTTCTGAACCACCTTCCCGGCCTTCACGGCGGCGACGGGTCGTTGGGGCCCAGCCTGTGCAGGGTCGTCGGCCGGAACGAAAACTACGTCTCCGCGTCCGGCACGCCGTACCACATCCAGATCGAGGACCGCGGCCCGGTCGTGGACAAGCTGACCCGCCACCACGTGCGGCGCGTCAACGTTGTCGTGTACGCGAACTACGGCGAGCCCGACACCCGGATCATCCACGGCTGCGACCACGACTATCCGGACATCCGCACGCACGAGCACAATGTCTTCATCGCGCGCGAGGTCGTGGAGCAGTCCGCGGCCGCCAGGAGCCTGATCGAGGTTCGCGAGAGGCGGAAGATCGAGCGCCTCAAGCGCCAGATCCGGCAGTACCACGTGAGCCGGAGCGAGCCGATCAAGCGGGAGTTCGAGGAGACCAACGCCCTCTATCCCTTCCTGTTCTCCCGCGCGTGGCAGGAGATCCGACGGGAGCGGGAGCGGCCGGCGGGGACGGCGCCCGCGGCCGGCGTCTTCTCGGGCGCGCGCTACCGGGCCGACGACGACCTGCGCGAGCACGTCCTCGAGATCGAGCGGATCATCATCAGCATCGGTCAGGACATGGCCCGGCTCAGGGCCGGCGGCGGCGCGGACGAGGCCCTCTTGCGGACCTGCGGGGAGACCGTGGCGCACGCCCGCGCCACCCTGGCGGGCCGGGAGGAGGCGGAGCTCAACCCGCGCCGGCTCGTGCTGATCCGCAACACCCTGCTCACGACCTGGCGCCGGGTCCACACCCGCCTGGAGAGGTAGGGCGGCTCTATCTTTCTTCGACCCCCCACCCTATCCCTCCCCACGTAGGGGGAGGGAACTGCGGTTGTTGGATCGGTTCCGCGCTACTTGGTTTCGGCCGCGGCCAGGGCCTCGCTCATGTTGTACTTGACCTCGAAGGCCAGCTTCGTCACGCACATCCCCGGCAGGCCCTTCACCCGGCAGGCCAGGGCGGGCAGGTCGGGCCCCTGCTCGTCCTTGCGGTACTGCACCTCGCAGTTGCGGCACTCGCCGTTCCAGCAGTATCGGCCGTAGCCGATGTCCGCCGAGACGTACTGCATCTGGCGGAGGAGCAGGTTGTTCTCGGGGACCTCGAAGTCGCGCCCCAGGATCCTGATCCGTATGGTCTTTTCGTACGGCTCGTAGAAATCGGACATTGTGCGTGGGAGACTGGAAACCCGGGCTGCCGGATTACAGCACGTCCGACGACGCGGACGCAATTGCGCCCGGGTACGGCGGGGAATCCGGACTAGAATGGCCGGCGCTCCCCCCTTGGTCGATCGGAGGTCACGTGGCCGCTGAGCCCATTCCGCGCGCGGACTTCAAGCCCTACGTGGCCGACGAGGCGCGGCTCCCCGAGCTGAGCTTCCGGGCCCTGGCCCTGGGGTCCTTCCTCGGTCTGGTGTTCGGCGCGTCCTCCGTTTACCTGGCCCTGCGCGTGGGCCTGACCGTCTCCGCCTCGGTTCCCATCGCCGTCCTCTCCATCACGATCTTCCGGGCCCTCTCGCGCGTGCTCCCCGGCGGCCGCGCCTCGATCCTCGAGAACACGGTCGTGCAGACCACGGGATCCGCCGGCGAGTCCATTGCCGCGGGCGTGGCCTTCACCCTCCCCGCCCTCGTGCTGCTCGGTTTCCAGATGGACTGGACCCGCACGCTGCTCCTCTCGCTGTGCGGCGGGATCCTGGGCGTGCTGATGATGATCCCGCTGCGGCGGTACCTCATCGTCAAGGAGCACGGCCGCCTGACCTATCCCGAGGGGACGGCGGCGGCCGAGGTCCTGGTGGCGGGCGAGGAGCGGGGCGCCCAGGCCAAGCTCGTGTTCCAGGGGCTGTTCGTGGGCCTGGCGTCGAAGGCGCTCACCGCGATCTTCCGCCTGTGGCCGGGCGTCGCGGAGTGGCACCTGCCGCGCTACAAGGCGGCGCAGGTGTCCGTGGACCTCTCGCCCGAGCTCATGGGCGTCGGCTACATCATCGGCTACCGCTCCTCCGCCATCATGGTGGGCGGCGGCCTCCTGTCCTGGCTGGTGCTCATCCCCGCCATCGCCCTGTTCGGCGAGGGGCGCTCGACCGCTCTCTACCCGGCTACCGTGCCCATCGACCAGATGCAGCCCTTCGACATCTGGAGCCGCTACATCCGCTACATCGGCGCGGGGGCGGTGGCGGCGGGCGGGATCATCAACCTCGTGAAGGCCATGCCCACGATCATCGACAGCTTCCGTGCGTCCTTCCGGGACCTGCGGCTGGCCGGGGTGGGCGACGCGCCGCAGAAGCGGCGCACGGAGCGGGATATCCCCATCTCGGTGGTGTTGGGCGGGTCGGTGGCCCTGGCCGTCTTCATGTCCTTCCTGCCCCAGCTCAAGGCGGTGCCCGGAGTCTGGATCTCCATCCTGTCCGCCGTCGCCATCATCGTCTTCGGCTTCTTCTTCTCGGTCGTCTCCTCGCGGATCACGGGCGAGCTGGGGTCCTCGTCGAACCCGGTGAGCGGGATGGCCATCGCCACCCTCATGGGCGTCTGCCTGACCTTCATCCTGCTGGGATGGACGGGGCACGTGTACACGGCGGCCGCGCTCTCCATCGGGGCGGTGGTCTGCATCGCGGCCAGCAACGCCGGGACCACGAGCCAGGACCTCAAGACCAGCTTCCTGGTGGGGGGCACGCCGTGGCGGCAGCAGCTGGCCCTCATCGTGGGCGTGGTCACGAGCGTGATCGTCATCGGCTGGACGCTGCAGTTCGTCAACAACAGCTATCGCTCCGTGGAGGCCGCTGCGTACCCCGTGGTCCTGGCCCCCGAGCCGGAGGCCCGCCGCGAGAAGGGCCCCGACGGGATGGAATACACCGTGGCGCGGGTGGGCGGCCGGGGCGATATCCCGGACGGGGCGTACCTCGTCGATCCCGGCGGGCAGGTGCGCTACCGGGTACAGGAGGGGATCGGGTCGGAGAAGGCCCCCGCGCCGCAGGCCACGCTCATGAGCCTGGTGACCAAGGGGATCCTCACCCAGCAGCTCCCGTGGGGCCTGGTCCTGCTCGGGGTGTTCACGTCGATACTGATGGAGATCATCGGCGTGCCCGCCCTCGCCTTCGCGGTCGGGATGTACCTGCCCCTCGAGAGCACCACGCCGGTCTTCCTGGGCGGCCTGGCCCGCAAGCTGGTGGACCGGCGGCGGGGCAGCGAGAGCGAGTCGGACGCCGGGCCGGGCGTGCTGTTCAGCTCGGGCCTCGTAGCGGGCGGCTCGATCATGGGCCTCTTGTCGGTGGGGCTCGCCTCGCCCGGCATGGAGCGGGTAGCCGAAGTAGTGGGCTTCGGCAAGGCGGCACTCCCGAGCCTCGTCGGCTTCCTGGCGTTCCTGGTGGTGGCCTATCTCATCTATCGCACCGCCCTCAAGGACCCGCCCGTACCGGCCCCCGAAAACCGCTGATGTGAAAATCGCCTTCATCGGGAGCCACGGGGTCGGCAAGACCACCCTGTGCTACGACCTGGCCTCGCTGCTGAAGCGGCAGGGCGTCCACGTGGACATCGTGAAGGAGGTAGCGCGCCTCTCGCCGCTGCCCATCAACCGCCAGACGTCGCTCGACGCGCAGACCTGGATCCTGATGACCCAGGTTGCGGAGGAGATCCGCTCCGCCGCCCACCACGAGGTGGTGGTCTGCGACCGGAGCGTG
>DAINRN010000352.1:0-4381 GCA_036741815.1 Acidobacteriota bacterium | reverse complement strand
GGCTCCGGGAGCGTCCCCATGGCCGCGCCCGCGCCGGCCGCGACCAGGGCGAGGGCGGGATGGTCGAGGGCGGACCAGCGGGGGCGGACCAGAGCCAGCACCGCTCCGGCGGCGGCGCCGACGCCCAGCAGGGCCAGGAAATGAGGGGCGCGAAGGTGGCCCGCGACCAGGCCCGCCGCGCCGACGCCCCAGGCGGCGCCGGTGACCGCGAGGCGCAGCCGGGCCGCCGCGATCCGGACCGCGGTCACCGCATGGGGGAATCGGGCCGTTCCCCGCAGCGCAGCGAGAGTGTCGCTCCCTCCTCGGCCAGGCCGAGGCACTCGAACAGGTTCCGGACGTGCTGGCCGAGGCGGTCGCCGCGCGTCGGGGTCTCCACGATCGCGCTCACCAGCGTCCGCGCCCGCTCGCCCACCGCGTCGGCCGCCTGGAGGGCGGCGTCCTGGGCGGGGTCCTCCTCGAAGGGCTCCACCTCCTGCTCCAGCCGCTCGAAGGCCTCGCGCACGCCCTGGGCCCCGCCGTTGCTGGTCTCGCCGAACGCGCCCAGGGCCTCCAGGCTGCGGCCGATGCGCTGCACGATCGTGCGGGCGTGGGGCAGGTTGATGTTGACGTAGCGGTGATAGGCGTCGTCCATATTGAGCAAGGGGGTGCTGCGCCGCACCCCCTTGAACCCCCGGGCGCTCCGGCGAAATGAATTCGCCTCCGCGCCCCGCTCTGGCGATCAGCGGGGCGCTGTGCCGCACCCCCTTGAACCCCCGGGCGCTCCGGCGAAATGAATTCGCCTTCGCGCCCCGCTCTGGCGATCAGCGGGGCGCTGCGCCGCGCCCCCTTGAACCCCCGGGCGCTCCGGCGAAATGAATTCGCCTCCGCGCCCCGTTCTGGCTATCGGGCGCAGTTTACCACCCGCGTTTGGCGGGCCGGCGACCGCGTGTAAGGATGTAGTTGTAGCCGGAGCCGATAAGCTGCAGATAGCGAGGGCGCGGATGCACTCCGCGCCCGAGCGGTGTGGGGGGTTTAGGGGGGTGCTTCCGGGATGAGTACCCCCCTGAGTGTCTAATGATCGTCAAGGAAGTCCTCCCGAACGGCCTCACCCTGATCACCGAAGCCATGCCCCACGTCCGCAGCGTGGCCATGGGGGTGTGGCTGAAGCGCGGCAGCCGCCACGAGCGCGAGGAGGAGACCGGGATCAGCCACTTCATCGAGCACATGGTCTTCAAGGGGACCAAGACCCGCTCCGCGGAGGTGATCGCGGCGCAGGTGGACTCCATCGGCGGCCACATGGACGCCTTCACGGCCAAGGAGTACGCGGCCTTCCACCTGAAGGTCCTGGACGAGCACCTGCCCCTGGCCGCGGACATCCTGGGCGACATCGTCCTCAACCCGCTGTTTGACCCCGACGAGATGACCAAGGAGAAGAAGGTCATCTTCGAGGAGATCAACATGGTGGAGGACACGCCCGACGACCTGGTGACCGAGCTGTTCACCGAGGCCTTCTGGCCCGACCATCCCCTGGGGCGGCCCATCCTGGGGACCAAGCGCAGCCTGACCGGCTTCGGCCGGCAGGAGCTGGCCTCGTTCTTCCGCGTCGTCTACCGCCCCGCCAACATCCTGATCTCGGCCGCGGGCCATCTCGAGCACGAGGACGTCTCGAAGCTGATCCACCGGCACTTCGCGGCCCTGGGCGCCGGCGGCCGGACCCGCGCCGGCTCTCCGCCCCGTCCCGCCGCGCGCATCGTGACCCGCTCCAAGAAGGAGCTGGAGCAGGTCCACATGTGCCTCGGGACCCGCGCGTACCACCAGACCCACGAGGACCGGTACGGGACCTACATCCTCAACACCGTGCTGGGGGGCAGCATGTCGTCGCGGCTCTTCCAGAACATCCGCGAGAAGCGGGCCCTCGTGTACTCGATCGCGTCGGGCGTCACCGCCTATTCCGACGCGGGCGCCCTCACGGTCTACGCCGGCACCAGCCTCGACTCCGTGGACGAGGTCGTGCGGCTGACGGTCGAGGAGCTCCGGAAGATGAAGGGCGGCCGCCTGCCCGAGGACGAGCTGCGGCGGGCCAAGGACCACCTGAAGGGCAGCCTCATGCTCTCGCTCGAGAACACCGGCAGCCGCATGAGCCACCTGGCCCGCCAGGAGATCTACTTCGGCCGGCGCTTCACCCTGGACGAGATCATCGCCGGCATCGAGGCCGTGCAGGCGGACGACGTCCAGCGCATCGCGGACGACCTCTTCACGGGCGACCTGACCATCAGCGTGCTCGGGAACCTGGGACGGTACCGCCCCCGCGCGGCGCAGCTGCGGGTCTAGCTCTCGGCTCCCCGTCTGTAATCCTGCTGTCATGTAGATGTCGCTACCCTCCCTGGACGTAAAGGGAGGTATCGATGGGCGCGAAAGGCCTTTGGACGGCGGTGTTGACGGTGGTGTCCTGCGTCGGTGCAGCCACGCAGGCGCAAGCCGGCGAGGTCAAGGTCCGCATCGAGGAGACGCCGCCGGCGGTGCAGCGGACGATCAAGAGCGAGCTCGTCGGCGCGCGCCTGGAGGACATTGCCAAGAAACAGCGCGAAGGGAAGACCATCTACGAGACCGACATCATCAAGAACGGGCACAAGTGGGAAGTCATCATCGGCGAGGACGGCCAGGTCATCTCCAGCCGCCAGGAAGGCCGCGCCGACGAGCCGCCGGCGGAATCTTCGGAGAGCGGCGCCGCCAGGGAAGCGGGATGGCGAGAGACCTTCGAGGTCCGCAAGTCGGACCTCGCGCCGACCGGAGGCAACCCGTGGCTCACGATGCGGCCGGGACGGGTGCTCCGTCTGCGCAACGGCAGCGAGTCTCTCACCATAACGATCCTGAACGACACCGCGACGGTGGACGGCGTCACGGTCGGCATCCTCGAGGAGCGCGAGACGAAGGGCGGCAAGCTGGCCGAGGTCTCTCGCAACTTCTTCGCGACCGACAAGGAGACCGGGAATGTGTATTACTTCGGCGAGGACGTGGACAACTACAGGAACGGCGTGGTCGTGGATCACGAAAGCGCCTGGCGGGCGGGTGAGAACGGCGCGCGGTTCGGTCTGATGATCCCGGGCAAGCCGAGGGTCGGGGACAGGTTCTACCAGGAGATCGCCCCCAAGGTCGCGATGGACCGTGTCGAGGTCGTCTCGACCGACGAGACGGTAAGGACTCCCGCGGGGACGTTCGAGCATTGCGTCCATCTGAAGGAGACGACTCCGCTGGAGCGTCAGGTCAGCCACAAGTGGTACGCGCCGGGCGTCGGAATCATAAGAGACGACAAGTTCGAGCTGGCGCAGAAGCCCTAGGGTCGTGACGGTCGGAGCTCGAAGCGACGCGCGCGGGCGCGCAACACGCCCTCGCCGCGTCACTGATTTGACCGCCGGGACCGGGTGAAGTACGACTTCGCCGTGATCCTCTCCCTTCTGGCCGCGGCCGACCTGCTGCTCGTGAACGGCCGCGTGCACACCTTCGACCCCGCGCACCCGGAGGCGGAGGCCCTGCTCGTGCGCGGGGAGCGCATCGTGGCGGTGGGAACGGCTGGCGCGGTGCGGGCGCAGGCGGGGGCGGGCGCGCGGGTCCTCGACCTCGGCGGGCGGGCCGTCATCCCCGGCCTCATCGACACCCATACCCACCTGTTCGGGGCCGTGGCCAGCCGCGTGGCCGGGGACCTGGACGTGGGGATCCCCGCCGTCCGCTCGCTGGCCGAAGCGGTGGAGGCCGTGCGGCGGCGCGCCGCCGACGCTCCACGGGGGGCGTGGATCGTCGGGGACGGCTGGGGCGAGTCGAAGTGGCCCGAGCGCCGCTACATCCGCAAGAGCGACCTCGACCCGGTCTCCGCGGGCCGCCCCGTCTACCTCGAGCACGTGTCCGGCCACGCCGCCACCCTCAACAGCGAGGGGCTGCGGCTCTCCGGCATCACGCGCGACACCCCCGACCCTCCGGGCGGCTTCATCGAGCGCGCGCAGGGCGGCGAGCCGACGGGCGTCCTCAAGGACACCGCGATGAACCTCGCGAAGATCGACCGCAAGCCACCGGGGCCCTACGACCGGCTGGCCACGGCGGAGCGCTCGGGACGGGAGGCGGCGGCGGTCGGCCTCACCACCATCCACAACTCGATCCTGCCCCTCGAGGACGCGGAGGCCTACCGGCAGGCGGACGCCCAGGGCCGGCTCAAGGTCCGCGTCGTGGCGATCCCCTTCGTACCCAACCAGGGGACCGACGACGCCCTCGCGGCGCTCAAGGCCCTCGGAGTGAAGACGGGCGCGCGCACGGGCCGGGTCACCTGGGGAGCCGTGAAGTTCATGTGCGACGGCGGCATGGCCGCGAAGACGATCGGCAATGTCCCGCTGCCAATGTCCTGCAGATACGA
>DAINRN010000351.1:3586-4383 GCA_036741815.1 Acidobacteriota bacterium | reverse complement strand
CAGCCGGTGGTGGAAGCGGCGGCGCGCGCGGCCCTGCGAGGCACGCGGCCGCAGGACGAGACCTTCGTCATGAACTTCGCCGACAAGTTCGAAGTCGACGTCCCCCTGACCGCAGATCTGGACGCCCTGGGCGCGGGCATCCGGCGCCCCCCGGCCATCGGAGGCACCGCGCTGCGCGACGCCGTCAAGACGGGCGCCGACTACCTCGCCGCCCACGCGCGGAGCGGCCGGAAGGTGCTGTTGGTGGTTACCGACGGCAACGACAACGCCAGCATGGCTACCGGGGACGACGTGCAGGAGGAGGCGCTCGACAAGGGCGTGGAGATCTATGCGGTCGGGATCCTGCACACGGGCGATCCCGAGAGGGTGGAGCGGGGACGCGAAGCGTTGGACCGCCTGACCAGCTCGACGGGCGGCCTTGCCCGCTATGCGGCCGAGACGGACCAGGCCGATGCGGCGGCCGTGGCCCTGGCCCGTCAGATCCGGCAGGCCTACACGATCGCGTACGCGCCCCTGATCCAGGCCCTCGACGGTACGTATCGCAAGCTGCGGGTGGTCGCCAAGGGACCCGGGCGGCTCTCGGTGCGGACGCGGCGCGGATACCGCGCGGCCCCGGCGGCGCGCGACGCGCATTCCTAGCCGTTTGCGGTACGCTGAGGACACCGCGATGTGGTTTGCGCTGGCCTTCGTGCTGTTTCAGCCTCCGTCGCCGGCGCCGGTCCCTGGGGACGAGGCCCTGCGCAGCACCGTGGCGGACTACGTCGTCTGCTTCGCGCGGACGAACGGGACGCCGGGGC
>DAINRN010000351.1:0-3576 GCA_036741815.1 Acidobacteriota bacterium | reverse complement strand
ACAAGCGCGAGACGCTCGATCGCTGGCGTACCCTCTTCCTGCCGACGTTCACGCCCACCCAGCCGACTTCGTCCTGACCGAAGCGGGGGAGAAGAGCCGCAAGCTGGTCCTCCTGCTCGTCGCCGATCGGGGCGAGTGGAAGATCCAGGCGCTGCTGTTCGCCTACGACAGGGAGTGAGCCCGGCGCGTGCTCACGGCGTCGACCGGCCGAGGGCGGACAGGACCTCGCGGTCGAAGGCCGCGAGCAGGCTCTCCTGGACGTTGTAGGGCCCCGGCACGTAGGCGCGCGAGCTCACGCCCTGTTGCGCCAGCTCGCACACGTGCCAATCCTGCCGGTTGGTGCGGTCCCAGAAGGCGACGGCGTCGTCCGGACCGTCACCGCCCGCCGCCGCGGCCTCCGGCGTGAACAGCCATTCGCACACGACGCGGGTGCGGTCAGCCGCCACGGGCCAGAGCGCGTGCCACATGGCGTAGTCCGGCAGCAGGGTGAGGAAGAGGTTCGGGAAGACCGAGTAGTAGTACACGCGGCGGGCGTCGTCGCCCGCCAGCGAGCCCGACACAGGCGGGCAGGCCGCGCGGCCGCTGAGGGTGAGGCTGTCGCCCGGGGGATCGATCGTCATGTAGCCGCCCAGTATCGGCCCCTCGGTGAGGTCGTTGGCGCCGCTGCGATAGTCGGAGAGCCGCATCAGCTCGGGATGGATGCGCGGGCAGTGATAGCACTCCGAGAAGTTCTGAAAGAAGAGCTTCCAGTTGGCGCGCACGTCGTACTCGATCCGGCGCGAGGGCCGCAGCTCGGACAGGCGCCAGGCCGCGAACCTGCCGAGGAGCGGCGCCATCACCCGCTCGAGCGCGGGCGGCTGCGGCTGGAGGTTCACGAAGAGAAACCCCTCCCAGGTCGCGAGCCGGACGGGGTGCAGCGGGAACTCCGCCTTGTCGAAGCCCTCCGCCTCGCCCATGTGCGGGGCGCCCAGCAGCCGCCCGTCCAGCGCGTACGTCCAGCCGTGGTACGGGCACGCGATCGAGCCGGTGAGCCGGCCCGAGGCCTCCTCGCAGAGGCGGCTGCCCCGGTGCCGGCAGACGTTGAAGAACGCCCGCCGCTCGCCGCCGTCGCGCACCATGATCAGGCTCTCGCCGGCCACCTGGGCCAGGAAGTAGTCTCCCGCGTGCGGGAGCTGGTCGGCCCGCCCCACGCACACCCAGCGCTGCGCGAAGATGCGCTCGACCTCTTCTCGATACAGCGCGTCCGAGGCGTAATAGGCCCCCGGCAGCGTCCGCACCTTTCCGGGAAGCTCGTGCCCGCGGTACATCAGTTCCCGCAGCCTAGACCTCTCCCTGGTCGGTGACAATGGCGAACTGCGGGACGAACTGCTCCTGCGCGAGGCAGAAGGGCTGAGAGGGAGCAGGATGCGGCGCGACCGCGGAGACGATCCTCCGCGGTCGCGCCCGACGTACGCCTACTCGATGTGGAAGCCCTGCAGGGTGACCGGCAGCGGCACGCACTCGGTGGGCGAGAAGTGGAACGACCCGATGCGCAGCCGCCAGGTGGAGGAGCTGGTCACCGCGTAGTACTCGTTGATGTACCAGAACGTGCAGTCGTCCACCGGGTCCACGGTCATCGCCGTGTAGTCGCCCCAGCGATGGTTCGTCGTCGTCTGGGCTCCGATGCCGTCGACGATCGAGCCCTCGCCCTGGGGCATCTGCCCGGACGGATCGCCAGTCAGGCGGCCCGTGTACCACACGGACGGGAACGTCCCGGCCGCAGCGGACGCGCTGAAGCCGAGAGCCATGTTCCCGGCATGGTCCATGGCGATGCTGCCCATCCAGCGATGGATGCTGTCCGTGCCTGCCGGCGAGTATGTCCCCTCCTGGAAGATGACCGGGGCGGCGTTCGGGCTGCGGATCTCCCACCAGCGAATGCCGCCGAAGGTGGCGGGCGCCTCGACGGACTGGTTCGTCACCAGCGACTCGTGCGTGCCGAAGTTGCGGTAGGCCAACCGGTAGGTCGGCCGCTGGCGATAGCCAAGGTGATCGATCTTCACCGCCGTCGTCGGCTGGGGGATGCAGTCACGGGTCGTGGGGCACGGGGCCGGCATGAAGGTGTCGAACGGGGTGATGGGCAGGGTGTTCGCCAGGACGAAGCTGGAATTGGCGGGCGTGACGAAGTCGACGTGGAACTTCCACAGGGTCAGCGCGTCCTGGGGCGCGCCGTAGGTGGCGCCGTTGTCCATCGAGCCCAGGAAGTAGGCCGGGCTCCCCGCGGGCGGCAGGGTGGTGCCGTCCAAGTCCGAGGGAAGCAGGCCGTCCCCGATGTTGAACATCCCGCCGGCGCTGGCCGGCGTGGCCAGGAACGAGACAATCAGCGGGGCGGGGTTGCCCGCGATCACGCCTGCTCGGTCCACCGCGTAGGCGCCGATCCCCGCGAACGTGGTTCCGTTCGCGAACTCCCGGGTGCTGAAGTAGTAGGCGTCCGACCAAACCGCCCACTTCGGGTAGTCCGGGAAGTTGATGTTGGGCACGGTGGGGAAGGCGTACCGGAAATACGAGCCGGTGGGGTCCGGGGTCTGGGAGATGGCCATGCAGTTGAAGAACGTCGGGCCGGAGGCGGTGAACTGCGTGAGGAGCCAGCGGTCCGCCATCTGGTCGTAGACGACCACGGGGTCGCCGGAGTTATCGACCTCGCACTCGCCGCCGAACCCGGCCCACAGCGTGTTGATGTTGACCGGCCCCAAGAGGACCGCGCCCGCCTTCGTGAAGATCGCGAAATCGTTGTTGGCCATGGCCACGTAGTGGTTCGGCCCCACCTCGCCCACCGGATCGGGGGGAGCGCACCCGCCGCACGCGTTGCTCCAGCCGTCGAAGCTCACGTTGGGGCCGGGGATCTCGACCTGCCGGCCGCCGACGCGCGTCTGCACGATGGTATCGGGGGTCTGGGGGCCGAGAGGGCCTTCGAGGCCGCTCAGTCGGTCGCGGTCGGCCTCCCTCTCTTCGTACTTGCGGGGCGGGACGGGCTTCATGGAGCGGAGGGGAGGCGAGACGTCGAACTTCACCGCCCGTTGCGCACCGCGGAAGATGCCGTGGGGCTGCTGGGGCTGATCCTGGGGGCCCTCCGCCGCCGCCAGGACTCCTGCCCCGGCCAGGCCGGCAAACGACAACGCAAGCGAGACGCGCCTCATTTCCATAGCCGCTCTCCTAATAGGGTGGACCTCGGTAGCCTAGCACAAACGCCGTTTTACGACCACGATCGTTTTTGAGGGGGCCGCCCCGATCCGCTAACGCGGCCGGGCGGTCATCGGTGCGTCGAAGCTGAAGCCCGTGGCGGGCTCCAGGGCCACGGTCTTTCCGGCGAGGTCACCGTAGCGCCCGTCGTGGCTGACCGTGATCGCCCCGGCGTGGCCGGCCACGCCCGGCACCGCGGCCGTGTTCACGACGAGCGTCTGGCGGGCGGCCAGGTTGAAGGCCTGGCTTCCCAGCGCGCCGCCCAAGGCGTTCCAGAACCAGACGTGGCCCGTGATGGGATAGGTCGCGGGGTTCTGCAGCACGAGCACCGTGACCTGGCTGCCCGCATTGTTGAAACGT
>DAINRN010000350.1:0-4388 GCA_036741815.1 Acidobacteriota bacterium | reverse complement strand
CGCCAGCGGCAGCGTCGCGAGGAGGGCGCCGGCCAGGACGGCTTCGCCGCGCGCCAGGCGCGGCAGGGCGGGCCCGCGGGCCGCGCTCACCGGCCGTGGCCCTCGATGCGCGCCAGCGCCCCCGCGGCTGCCTCCCGCGCCTCCCGATCGTGGTCGGCGAGCGCCCCGCGCAGGGCGGCCGTGGCATTCGAGCCGCCGATCCCGGCCAGCCCCCAGGCCGCGCTGGCCCGGACCTGGGGATCCGGATCACGCAGGGTGGCGATCAGCGCAGGCTCGGCCGCGGCCGCGGCGCCGCCCACGGCGGCCAGCGCCCACGCCGATTCCATGCGCACCTCCCAGTCGGGGTCGCGGAGCGCTTCCGTCAGGACGGGGACGGCCTCGGAGCTGTCCGGGCCCACGCGGGCCAGGCCCCGCGCCGCGTGGTAGCGGGTCTCGGGGCTGGAGTCGGTCAGGGCCGCCGCCAGCAGGGGCACGGTCTGCTTGTCCGCGACGTCCTCGAGCGCCCGCCCCGCGGCGTTGCGGACCGCCCACTCCGCGTCGTCCATCGCGCGCCGCAGCGCGGGCGCCGCCTCGTGGGCGCGGCGCCGCAGCTGCATGAGGGCCGCCGCCGCGTGCCACCGGACGCGGAAGTCGGGATCGTCCAGGGCCTCCGCCAGGCGCTGCGGGTTGCCGGCGCCGGAAGCGGCGAGGGCGAGGACGAGGTCGGCGTCGGGCATGTCGCCGTCGGGTGCCTCGCGCGCCGACTCCAGCAGCCCGGCCAGCATCTTGTCCCGAGGGACACCGGACACCGGGCGTCCGCCCGCCTCGAGCGCCCACAAGGCACGCGCGGCGCGCCCGCGGACGAGCCCGCTTTCGTCGTCGAGGGCCGCGGCCAGCGTGGGCTCCGTGCCCGCGGCCTCGCCGCCCAGGGACTGCAGGCCGCGCGCGGCCTCCGCCCGCACCGACGCATCCGGGTCGCGAAGGGCGCCGGCGAGCGCCGACGCCGCGCGCGATGACGCGCCCGCCCGCACCAGCGCCATAGCACCTGCCCGCCGCGCCCCGGCGTCCGCATCCTCGAGCTGGCGCAGGGCCGCGTCGGTCCGCGCGCGCTGGCCGGTCCGCTGCGCGGCCACCGCCGCGGGCACGGAGACGGCCAGGACGAGGGCCAGCGCTCCCGCGGCCCGCGCGGGTGACATCCCCGCCAGGTGGCCGAGCACGGCCAGGTTCACCACCGGGATGCACAGCGGGACGGCCAGCCAGGCGGGCCGCCGCAATCGCGCGCAGGCCTCGCTCCACAGCAGGCCCCAGACGAGGACGTTGACGGCCGGGATCAGCAGCAGCAGGCACCAGGCGGGCGACCGGCCCGCCAGCCGCGCCACCAGCACGAGGTTCAGCCCCGGGACCCAGGCCCACCCGGCGGGCCCGGTGCCCGTCGCGCGCGCGAGGCGCCGCAGGGACAGGGCCATGAAGGCATGAGCGGCGAGCAGGGCGAGGGCCAGAAGGAGGACCGACACCACGTCCGGCGCTCTCCTCTCAGTGGGCGGCGGCCTGACCCTCCGGCGTCCGCCGCGCGTACGCCTCCAGGATCTGCGGCGCCAGGACCTGGGCCAGCCGCGCGTAGCCGGCGGCGCCCATCAGGGACTCGTTGCTCCCCAGCAGCAGGTCGCCGTGGGCCTCGATTCCTTCCCAGTCGAAACCGGCGTGCGCGTCCAGCACGCCGAAGCCGGACTCCGAGGCCAGGCGCCGGAGGTCGCGGCGCATGCCCTCCACGCTCCGGATCTGCGCGTCGCCGTACGAGCACGCGCTGTAGTGGATGGGCTGGTCCACCTGGAGCAGCGAGACCCCGGACCGGCGGCACAGCTCGGCGGTGAGGGCCACGTTGTCGAGGTACAGCTTCAGGCCCCGGGCGGTGGCCTCGCCGTAGGCGATGCGCGGGTGCCGGCCGCCGAGGTCGTCGGGGACCCGTTGCCGCCAGCGCTGCGCGAGCCGGCCGACCAGCGCCGACCGCATGAAGAGGTCGGTCACGCCGTCGCGGGACAGGGCGGCCATGCGCAGGGGGTACGAGTCGTAGTCGGCGTCGTCGTCGAGGTACAGGGTGACCTGCTCGTAGTCGTTGCGCAGGCTCATGGAGACGATGGCGTCGGGGCGCAGCTTCAGCAGCTTCAGCTTCACGAGCTCCAGGATCTCGTGGCTGGTGTAGCCCGGCATGCCGGCGTTGAAGACGATCCAGCCCGCGTCGCCTGAGAGCCGCCGCAGCTCCTTCTCCAGCGCCGCCGGATAGGTCCGGTCGGCGCCGCCCGCGGTCAGCCCGTAGGTGTCCGCGTCGCCCACGCAGACGATGAGCTTGCGGTCCACGGTCCGGCGCAGGTCGGCGAAGCTCCGCGCGTCGCGGAAGCCGTCGGCATTGTGCTGGATGCGGTCGCCCAGCAGGGGCTGGCCGGGGGGCAGGAACCAGGTGGACGCGTTCGGCCGGCCGCGATAGCCGAGGAAGGGGTCCTGCTCGAAGAGCCAGTACCACGCGGAGCGCGCGTTCGGCGCGTAACCGCGCGCGGCGTCGCGCATCCGCACCGTCGCCTCCGCGGCCACGAGCGCGATCGGGATGGCCGCCACGATCATCCACGGGCGCGGCCGCAGGCGCCGCCAGAAGGCGGAGCGCGTCACCGCTCCGCCAAAGGTGCGGTCCACCGGGAGCGCGGTCTCGGCCATGCGGCCGGAGCTTAGCACGCTAGCGCACCCACTTCCGGACGCGGACGGTCCATTGAAGCGCCTGCGTCGTGGGCGGATAGCACACCACGTCGCTGCAGATCTGGTACTTCAAGGTCCCCTCCAGGGTGGCCGGGAACTCCGGCGCGTCCTTGAAGCGGGAGAGCGCCTCACTCATGGCGACGGTCACGTCCTTGGTGATGCGGAAGCGGCCCTCGAACACGGGCACCGTCTCCTTGAGCGGCGCGAAGTAGTACGTCCCCGCGGGCGGGTAGCGCGTCTCGTGGACCTCGAACAGGGGATCGAGCGCCAGATCCAGCTCCAGCGGCCGGTAGCCCTTCACTCCGGGGGCGTAGGCGTGGTGCTTCGGCTCCAGATCGAAGTCCAGGACCAGGGTGAAGCGTTGCGCCGGGGCCACCTCGGCGTTGCTGGTCGAGGTGCGCAGCGTGAAGTGGTCGGCCTTCATCTCCTGGCCGCCCGTGCCCGGCTCTCCCTGCAGGACCAGGATGCTCGCGGTGGTGCGCCGGTCCTCCGCCGCCTGCTCGAAGAACTTCTCCTTGATCGTGCCGTGCTCGTCCACCAGGAACGTCGCGGCGTAGGGGATGTCCTTGCCCACGAGGTCGCCGGTGGCCTTGAAGGTATGGTCCACCAGGCCGAACCGGCGGATGATCGCCGCGTCCGCGTCGGAGAGCACGGGGTAGTTGAGGCCGTGCCTGGTCGCGAACTCCTTGATGGTGGCCGCGGGCTCGGGGATGACCGATGCCACGCCGATGCCGCGCTTGCGAAACGACTCCGCCTGTCCGGCCAGCTCCACGAGCTGGCTTCGGCAGTACGGTCACCAGACGACCGAGCGGTTGAAGTTCAGGAGCAGGCCCTTCTTCCCGCGGAGGCTCTCGAAGTCCTGGCGCTTGCCGTCCTGATCGGGCGCCTCGAAGGGCGGCAGCGGCGCGCCCACCGCGGGCCCGGGGCCCGCTCCCTCACCGGACGCCATCGCGGCGGCCGGAGCGGGCGAAGCAGCCGCCGGGGGTGGTGTCGGCGGTGCGGATCCCGTGCACTGGACGAGCGCGGCGGCCAGGAGGGCGGCGCGGGTCTTCATCTCTCCTTGAGGCGCATCAGGATCGCTCCGTTCGGAAGCGTCTCGGCATCGTAGCTCCGGAGCAGGCCTTGGTACAGGAAGGCGAGGGGCCCGTCCGCGCCAGGCGCGCTGCGCGGCCAGGGCCGCTGGTCCCAGACGCCGACGCGCGGGCGCGCCGCCTCGATCTCCGCCAGCGCCCGCCGGCCCTGCTCCACGGTGTTCTGCCCCTCGATCATGTACGGGAAGGACGTGACGTTGCGCGTCCGGCTCAGGAAGTAGTGGCCGCCCTTGGCGGGCATGAGGAACGTCGGGTCGCCCGGCGCGGTGTTGGCCTCGATCCACGATAGCTCGGGCATGGGCGACGGGGTCCACACGGCGCCCGCGCGATGCTCCTCGCGGGTCATGTGCTCGAAGAGCTGCCGCCACACGACGAGGCCGACCGCGCCGTGGAGGAGGCCCGCCGCCGCCACCAGGGCCACGCCGGTCGCGAGCGTCCGCGACGTCCACGGGCCGTGCGCGCGGGCCCTCTCCAGCCAGCGCGCGAGGACGGTGAGCAGCAAACAAGTCTGGACCGCGATGCCCATCGGGTAGAGGCCGCGGTGGCCCATGGCGGCCACCATGCCGAGGCCGG
>DAINRN010000349.1:0-4394 GCA_036741815.1 Acidobacteriota bacterium | reverse complement strand
CGTGTGCTGGGCATGCACTTCTTCAACCCCGTCCCCAAGATGAAGCTCGTGGAGATCGTGCGCGCCCTCGACACCGGCGACGCCGCCCTCGCCGCCACCCACGAGGTGGCCCGGCGCATGGGCAAGGAGACGGTGGTGGTCAAGGAGTCGCCCGGGTTCATTACCTCGCGCATCAACGCCATGATCGGGAACGAGGCCTTCTTCATGCTCCAGGAAGGGGTGGCCACCGCCGCCGACATCGACAAGGCGGTGAAGCTGGGCCTGAACCACCCCATGGGCCCCTTCGAGATGGTGGACCTCGTGGGCCTGGACACGCGCCTCGCGGTCCTGGAGTTCCTGCACAAGAGCCTGGGCGAGAAGTACCGTCCCGCGCCGCTGCTCGTCCAGCACGTCAAGGCCGGGCGCCTGGGCAAGAAGGTGGGGCGCGGGGTCTACGATTACAGGGGAGGGTCGTGAGCGGCGCGGAGCGCGGCTACCGGAACCTGCTGCTGGAGACGTCCGGCGGCGTCGCCACCCTTACCGTGAACCGGCCGGAGGCGCGCAACGCCCTGGACACGGCCACGGTGCGGGAGTTCCACCAGGCCCTGGACGACGTGCGGTCGCAGCGGTGCGGCGTGCTCATCATCACCGGGTCCGGAGAAAAGGCGTTCGTGTCCGGCGCGGACATCCGGGCCATACGCGAGCGGCGCCGGGACGACGCCCTGGCCTCCATCAACTCCCGCCTCATGTCCGCGGTGGAGGCCCACGACGCGGTCACCATCGCCGCCGTGAACGGCTACGCCCTGGGCGGGGGCTGCGAGCTGGCCCTGGCCTGCGACCTGCGCCTGGCGTCGGAGAACGCCGTCTTCGGGCTGCCCGAGCCCACGCTCGGCATCATCCCCGGGGCGGGGGGCACGCAACGCCTGCCGCGGGTGGTGGGGCTGGGTCGGGCGAAGGAGATGGTCCTGACCGGCGCCCGCTGGGACGCGCGCCGGGCCCTCGAGGTCGGCCTCGTCTCAGAGGTGGTCCCCCTGCCGGGGCTCATGGAAGCGGCGCGCGCCATGGCCGGCCGGGTCCTCGAGCTGGGGCCGCTCGCGGTGCGCCTGGCCAAGCGGGCCCTGAACGCGTCGGGCGAGATGCCGCTCTCGGCCGGGCTCCTGTACGAGTCGGCCCTGCAGGCCGTCACCTTCGAGTCCACGGACAAGATCGAGGGGACTACCGCCTTCCTGGAGAAGCGGAGGGCCCGGTTCAAGGGGGAATAAGGCATGCGGAACTTCGGCGGCTTCATGCTGCTCCTGGGCATCGTCGGCTTCCTGTATTGCTCGTCCAGGCTGTCGGAGACCGGCTCCGTGCCCGAGGGCAAGAGCATCTCGGAGTCCCTGGAGTACGACGCCGGCAAGTGGGAAGTCGGCCGCTACGTCTGCGCCGGCATCGGGGCCTTCGGCCTGCTCATGACGATGTTCCCCAAGGGCCGGTAGGGTCAGCCGCCGCCGCCCTCGTCCGCCTCGCCCTCGTCCAGCTCCACGGCCATGGTGCGCTCGGCGCCCGCGGGGACGGACACGCTCTTCGTCTTGCGGCAGCGCGGGCAGGGGACGTCGGTCAGGACGGGCGGCGCGGACGCCCGCTCTCCCGCCCGGCGGTCGTCGTAGTAGGCGACCTCGAAGTCGGCGCCGCAATCGGCGCAGTGATGGGGTTCCTGCTTGCGCTCCCGTGCTGGCGTCATCGTCCCCTCCTCGACGGCCCAAGGTTACCAGACGTAGTCCTTGGCCAGCGCCCGTTTGTCGTGGCCGTCAAGGATGTGGACCACGCGGACCTTTTTCAGCGTCACGGGTGAGAGCTGGCCGATCGGAACGTAGAGCACCCGGCGGCCCCAACGGTCGGCCACCGTCTTCAGGGCGCCGCGCGGCGGGCTGGCCGCCACGTAGACGACGATCTTCTCCAGCGAGTAGTCGAGGGCCGCGAGCAGCAGCGTCTCCGCCTTGGACTGGGCGATGGCGTAGTCGGGGTCGCTCCACACGTCCGTCATGCGGCGGGGCGGGAAGGACAGCATGAAGCCCCCGTACTCCGCGCGCATGATGCCGGGGCCCACCACCGCGTTCGTGGGGTCGGTGGCGTAGAAGGCCATGTCGCTCTCCTGGTCGTGTTCGCCGAGCCAGGTCATCCGGTAGGGGTAACGCTCCTCGCGGTCCTCGTCGAAGACGACCACCACCGAGCCCACGTCGCCGGCCGCGCGGCCCAGCTCCCTGACGTAGAGCTGGGGCCGTTCCGGGGAGAGGTGCCAGTTGCGGACGGTCTCGCGCATGTCCACGCCGTCGAGCAGCGAGGTGGTGAAGGGCTCCACCCTCGACCTCTCCTCGGAGAGGATCGACTTGCCCTTCTTCTTCAGGTAGGCACCGTAGCCCTCGACGAGGATGTCCTCGGGCGGGTACGAGCAGAGGCCCCGGCCGTCGAAGGCCTCCAGCCATTCGCCCGGCCGGCTCTCCTTCTTGCGGCCCTTCAGCCCGCGCGGCTTCATGCGCAGCTTCGGGCGGTGCAGCCGGCGCCGCAGCAGGATCCGGCGCATGCCCTCCCAGATGGAGTCTCCCGAGATGCGGGCCACGGGGACCTCGGCCGGCCCGAGCTGGGCCGGGAAGGCCGCCCCCAGCTCCCACAGCTCGTAGCCGAGGTTGTCGTCGGCCACGCCGCGCGCCGCCACCGTCAGGTCGTGGAGGTCGGCGAGCAGGAGGCCGGAGGAGAGGGCCAGGTTGCGCGCGTAGCGGCCGAAGGCGCGCCGCTGCCAGGGCTGCAGCCGCTCGCCCGTGGCGTCCCGGTACCGGCGCTCGGCCTCGGCGAAGAGGCGCAACAGCACGCGCTGGCGGTCCAGGGGCGCATCGGCCGGACCGACCCGGCGGGCCACCCGGTCCACCGCGGCGGGAAGCGCGCGGGACTCGGCGGCCCCCGCGCCCCCCACCACGCGGAAGGGGCCGTGCTCGCGGGTGACGCGGTGGGGCGCGGCCGCCGGCTCGGGCGGGAGGCCCGTGCGCCGCCGCTCGTAGACCGCCTGCAGGAACGGCATCTCCGTCAGGACCTCGGCCAGGCTCTCCGGATGGAGGTGCATCACCGACACGACCTCGCGACGGGGCAGCGACAGCGGCTGCGCCTGCGGCCGCTCCAACGCCTCGAGGACGGCGTCGATCATCGGCAGCCCGACGACCGCCAGCACCGTCCCCTCCGTCCCGGCCAGCAGGGCCTCCAGGGCGTGGGCCATCCCGGCCGCGCGTCTCTTGTCGTGGAAACCGAGGCGCGGAGGACGCGCGCGGCAGGCGTCCACGTAGCGGTCGAGGCCGATGCGGGTCGCCGCGTACGGGTCCGGGTACGGCTCGCGGTAGGACGGCTCGCGGTCCAGATCGGGCTCGACGAGCGCGCGGCGCGCCCCGATCTCGGCCGCGGTGCGCAGGGCCTCGACGACCGGGTCGGTGACCTCGACGGGCAGGTAGACCCTCTGGCTCTTCAGGGGGTACATCAGGACCGAAAGGCGGGGAAGCCTGTCCACGGCCCGCAAGAACGCCGTCTCGAGGGTGTGAGGCAGGTCCACGGCGACCGTCGCGGGACGCCGCTCGAGGATGACCCGGCGCACGGCCCACGCGAACTCCATCCGATAGTGCACGACCGGGAACAGGAACAGCCGATCGCGGCGGACGAGCGGGCTCACGGTCGGGGAGTCCACGGCTTCGGCGGGGATTATGCCTGTCGTCCGCCCCGTTTGCGTATCCCCGGGGAAAGTGGTACTGTTCTCCACGCATTAGTTGCCGTTGTCTGGCGTACCGGATGAGGGCGGCCATTGACGGCTGCCTTTTGTTTCGTTCTCGCGCAGGTAACGTGGCACTAGGCAAAAGGCCAAGGAGGCCTGCACGCAAATGATCGAAGGCACCGTCAAGTGGTTCAACGAGTCCAAGGGCTTCGGCTTCCTCTCCCGTGAGGGTGGTCCGGACGTGTTCGTCCACCATTCCGAGATCCGGGCGGAGGGATTCCGCACCCTGAACGAGGGCGACAAGGTGAAGTTCGAGGTGGTCGACAGCCCGAAGGGGCCGCGCGCCGCGAACGTCTCCCTCATCTAAGGGGGCTCGCCGAGCCGTATCACGCCCGGGACCGCACAGGTCCCGGGCGTTTTCTTTTGTCCCGGGCTAGTAGATGTCGCCGCGCGACGACGTGAGGACGCCGGCATCCGCGCTGAGCGTGTACGCGATCCCGTCGTGCCCCGTCCAGGTCGTCAGGTCGAACCAGCCGCTGGGGTCGATGCGGTACACCTCGACGTTGTGGAAGGTGAGCGGCACGCCCGGCTGGCACGTCTCCGGCGGGCCCGGCGTGCGCAGGAAATAGGCGTACGGCGTGGGATGCGTGGGCGTGGCGAAGATCGTGGCCGTCCCCGTTTGCGG
>DAINRN010000348.1:0-4401 GCA_036741815.1 Acidobacteriota bacterium | reverse complement strand
GCGGCGGAAGTCCTCCTCCCGGGTCATCTCCTTCATCTCCTCGGCGTCCATGATGAGGGACTCGTTCCGGGGTGCGTTCAGGATCTGCTGGAGGTAGGGCACCGCCGCCTTGGCCTGCGGCCCGAGCGCGCCGAGGGAGGCCACGGCGGCCTCGCGGACGCCGCGGTCGCGGTCGCCGAGGGCACGGATCAGGGCGGGTACGCCCGCGGATCCCGAAGAGGCCAGGTCGCGTGCGGCCTTGCGGCGCGCGCCGGCGTCGGCGCTGCTCAGGAGGATCTGGCTCAGGGTCCCCGCGTCGGGACGCGCGGCCACCTTGGGCGCGGGCGGCTCGTCGCTGGGGTCGGGCCCCTCCGCGGCGGCGGCGATGCCCTTCTTCTTGTTCTCGATGTTGGTGGCCAGCTTGGTGTCGTTGCGGCCCGCGGCCTTGGCCTTGGCCTGGAACGCCTCGGCCTGCGCGAGGTCGCCCTTGAAGAAGTAGGCCCAGGCGATCCCGTTATAGGCGTCGGCGGCCAGCTTGGGCTCCAACTCCACCGCCTTGTTGAAGGCGGCCACCGCCTCGTCCCACTTGCGGCCGTAGAAGTAGGACCAGCCCACGCCCAGCGCGGCCTGCTCGTTCTTCGGGTCCAGCTCGAGGGCCTTCTTGTAGGCGACCACCGCCTCGTCCCCGCGCTTCGGCTCGACGTTGCGGTACAGCCAGCCGAGGTTGATGTAGGCGTCGGCGTCCTTGTAGCCGGGGGTGGCGATCACCTTCTTGAGCTCGGCGATCCCGGCGTCGTGCTGTTTGTTCAGACCGAGCAGGAGGCCGTAGGTGGTGCGGTAATCGACGTTCTTGGGATCGAGCTCCGTGGCCTTGCGGTACTCGGCCAGCGCTTCCGCGGACTTGCGGTTGGATTGATAGGCGTAGCCCAGGAGGGCGTGGGCCTCGGCCACGCCCGGCGAGGCCGCGACCGCCTTCTCCAGGGCGGGCGTGGCGCCGGCGAAGTCGCCTTTGCGCAGCAACAGACGGCCCAGCTCGAGCTGGATCTCCCCGCTCTGGGGCATCTCGGCCGCGAGCTTCTGGGCCTCGACGAGGGCGCCCTCGGTATCGCCCTTCCGCACCTGCGCGCTCAAGAGCGCGGCGCGCGCGGGCGTATACGCGGGGTCGGTCTCGAGCGCCTTCTTGTACGCCATGGCGGCCTGGTCGAGGTTGTCGCCGCCCTCGAAGACCTTGCCCACCGCGACCTGGACCCAGGGGTCCTTCTCGTTCAGGAAGCGACCGTTCTGGGCCTGCGCGATGGCGTCGCTCCAGTTGGCCTTGTTCTCGGCGAGGATGGCGAGACCCAGCACGGCGAACGCCTGCGCCGACTTTGCGTCCACCTCCGTGGCCTTCCGCGCCTCCGCCACCGCCTGGGTGGCCTGACCCTGGGCGAGCAGCGCGCTCGCCAGGCGGATGCGCGCGAGGTTCATCTTGGGGTCGAGCTCCAGGGCCTTGCGGAACTCCGCTACCGCTTCGTCGTTCTTCCCGACGGCCAGCAAGGCCTCGCCCCGTGCCTCGTGCGCGTCGGCCGAGCTCGCGCCCGCCGCCACCGCCTTGTCCGCGGTCTGCAGCGCCGTGGCTGCGCTCTGCGCGCGGATCTGGGCCCGGGCCAGGGCGGCCAGAGCGGCCGGCGTGGCCTCGGCCTGGACGGCCTGCTCGGCGTGGGCGAGGGCCTCCTTGCCAGTGGAGCGCATGAGGTCCATAGAGGAGAGGGCGGCCAGGGCCTCGGCCTTGGCGGCGCCGCCGGTCGCGAGCTGCGCGGCCTTGGCGACGGTTGCGGCCGCGTCCTCGAGGCTGCCCACCCGCAGCTGTACGCGAGCCAGCGCCAGCTGCGCCTCGGGGCTGCTCGCCTGCTGGGAGGCCGCCTTCTGCATCGTCTTCAGGGCCTCTTCCGGCTTGCCTTTGGCGATCTGGTCCTCGGCGCGGGCTACGGCGTCGTCCAGCCGCTTGTCCGCCAGGACCGGTGTCGAGAGGAGGCCCGACACCATCAGGGCCGCCCCTATCTTCTTCATCAGGCTCGTCTTCATCGGGCTGATTCCTCTATCAAGAACGCCGAGGCCATTATACCCTTCCGCCGGACCGCATCTTCCCCCTCGCCTGTGCTACAGTGACCGAAACCCATGCATTCCACCTGTCAGTCGTGCCGGCGGCCGGTGGCCGAGAGCCTCCTGAACTACCGCAAGGGGAAGGGCGGCGTGGTGCGCAACGAGGGTTTCCTGCAGTGCGACATCTGCGAGCGCTACGCTTGCGCGGAGTGCCTCGAGGTCTACGAAATATTCTCGGGCTACGACTTCCTCTGCCACGAGTGCGCCCAGGGGTTCCAGCAGCCCCCGCCGGGGACACGCGGGCACTGACCTAGCGGTAGTCCAGCTGCCCCAGCTGGGTCGGCTGTGTGCCGCCAGCGTCACCGCCTGTGGTCGTAGGCGTACGACTCCCTGAACATCCCGGCTCCGAGCGGTTCCGCCAAACCCCTTTGAATCCAGGGTTTGACATTCCTTTACATGACAGCCGAAACAGGCACGGCCTTTGCTGCGTATCTGATCCTAGAAAGGCCATATGCACGCATTCCTGATGGCTAGTCCAACCTACAACGCAACCCGCTGATTCTCCTTCCCCCCCAAAGAGGGGATTCTCCGCGAAGTGACCAAGGGGCGCCTCCAAGGCGCCCCTTGGTCTTTTCGGGCGGCCCCATCAGCTCAGCAGGTGGGCCTGCATGAACGCGATCGTGGCGTAGAACTGGAAGTCCTGGTTCTTCTTCTTGGCGAACCCGTGGCCCTCGTCCTTGGCCATGAGCCACCAGACGGGCCGCCCGTTCTTCTTCATGGCCGCCACCATCTGCTCCCCTTCGTGGGCGGGGACGCGGGGATCGTTCTGCCCCGCCACGATGAAGAGCGGCTTGGTGATCTTGTCCACGTTGTTGACCGCCGCGATGCGCGTGAAGAACTCCCGCATCTTCGGGTCCCGTTCGTCGCCGTACTCCACGCGGCGCAGGTCGCGGCGGTAGGCCTCGGTCTTCTCCATGAAGGTGATGAAGTTCGACACCCCCACGACGTCCACCGCGCTGCGGATCCGGTCCGCGTAGCTCGTGGCCACGGCCAGGGTCATGTAGCCGCCGTAGCTGCCGCCCGTGACCATCACCCGCGTGGCGTCGAGGTCGGGACGGGTCGCCATCCAGTCCAATAGCGCGCCGATGTCCTTCACCGAGTCCTCGCGCAGCAGCCCGTTGTCGAGCTTCAGGAACGTCTTGCCGTAGCCCGTGGAGCCGCGCACGTTCGGAAACACCAGGGCCACGCCCAGCTCGTTCAGATAGTAGTTGCTGCGGCCCAGGAAGCCGGGACGGTACTGCGACTCCGGCCCCCCGTGGATGCTGATCACGACCGGCCGTGGCCCCGTGAACCGCGCGGGCGGCCGATAGAGGAAGCCCGAGATCGTCTTCCCGTCGAAGCTCTTCCACTGCACGAGCTCCGGCTCCACGAAGCTCGAGGCGTCCAGGCCGCCGGTCTCGCTCTCCGTCCACCGCTCCACCTTGCCCGTGGCGGTGTCGAGCGAGTAGGCGTCGGCGGGCGAGCGCGCCGAGGAGAAGGTGAAGGCCAGGTCGTGATTGTTGGCGTGCCATTCCAGGCTGTCGATGACCCCGTGACCCAGGCCCGTCAGCTCCGCCGGCCGTTCCCGGTCCGTGGCGGTGTCGAGCAGCCGCAGCTTCGCCACGCCGTCCTCGTTGGTCACGAAGCCCAGGTTCTTGCCGTCACGTGAGAGGGCAAAGGAGTCCACGTCCCAGTTGATGTGCGACGTCAGGTACGTGTGCTTTCCCGTGGCCAGGTCGATCCGGGCCAGCCGCCGGAACTCGGAGTCGCGGTCGTTGGTGACGTAGATCGAACGGCCGTCCGCGGCGAACTCGCCGCCCCCGTAGGCGACCTTCTCCGGTCCGCCCTTGGGCGTGAGCAGCGTCCTGGCGCCGGTAGCCGCGTCGAGGATCCAGAGGTAGCTCTGGTTGGCGGAGATCGCCTCGCGAGCCAGGATCTTCGTGTCGTCCGGGCTCCAGTCCAGGGCCTGCCACCCGCCGCCCTCCACCTCGGCCAGCCGGCGGTCGCTCGCCTGCTGCCGTGGGTCCTGGACGTACAGGTCGCGATCCTTGCCGTTGCGCCGCGTGGATCCGTAGGCGATGCGGTCACCCGCCGTGGACCAGACGAGGCCCCCGTTCTGGGACGTGCCGTCCGTCAGGAGCGTGACGTTGCCGCCGGGCAGGTCATAGCGGTAGAGCTGGCTGAACTCGTTCCCGCCCGTGTCCTTCCTGAAGACGAAGAAATCTCCCCTCGTGGGCTCGTAGCTGGCCCCCTGCACGCGGTCGGGGAAGAAGGTCAGCTGGCGGCGGTCGCCGCCGGGCA
>DAINRN010000347.1:0-4423 GCA_036741815.1 Acidobacteriota bacterium | reverse complement strand
GTCACGTCCGTCGTCCGGGACGTGCGGCAGACCGCCTTCGACCTGAGCGCCGCCTGGAGCCCGGCCGCGCGCGTCAGCCTGCGCGCCGCGTACTCCCGCACCCGCTTCGCTCCCGCGGTGGGCGACGACCAGCACCGGGACGCGTTGTTCCTGGCCGTGCGGACGCTGGCCCTGCAGCAGCCTTTCCGGCTCGACCTCGGCGCGCGCGCGCGCGTCTTCCGGTTCGACCGCTCGCTGCCCGGGGTCGGCTACTTCAACCCCGAGCGGTACCGCCAGGCGGTGGCCACCGCCGCCGCGACGTGGCGCCGGGGCGAGCAATGGACGGTCGTTTTCGACGGGTCGCTGGGGGCCCAGCAAGTGGAGAACGACACCCCCTGGGACCTCGCAGGCGGCGCCAGCCTGGAGGCGACGCACGCGCTCGGCCGCCGGTGGGACATCCAGGTGGGCGCGGGCTACTCACGCCTGTCCATCACCACCGGGAACTACTCGGAGATCACGGTCCGCGCCGGCCTGCTCTGGCGCCTGCCGGTCGACTAGATCAGCCTTCCTTGCGCTTCACGACGATGTTGGTCGCGTCGAACTTCCCCAGGTGTGGGAACCCCATCCACAGCCGGATGGCGCCGAACTGCAGGGACATGCCCTGCAGCGGCGGGGGAACCGTGCGATCCGCGGTGCCCGATGCGCCCGCGCCGGACAGCACGACGTGCGAGGTCGAAGACGACGGGTTGATGTCGAGGGTGACCTGCACGATGAACGGCTGGTCGCGAGGGAACGTGCCGAACCTCGTACCCTCCACGTCGTCGATCCGGACCGTGTTGTCCGGCATGAGGTCGAGGTGCAGGAAGCTGTCCACGCTGCTCACCGGCTGCCCGAAGGCCTCGAACTGGATCGTCGCCACGCCGGCGCCCGTCGGCATGAACACGGTGGTCGTGAAGGTGTACTCCCCGGCGCCGTGGGTCGCCGGAAAATTGCCCTGGAAGCCGGCGATGTTGGAGTCCGGCACGGCGCGGCCGATCTGCACCCATTTGCCGGAAGGCGTCACCGGCGGCGCGACGACGATGACGCTCCCCGCGGGTCCGTGGATGGCGGCCGTCCCGACCGCCTGGGTCGGCGCCGGCGGCTGGTTCGCCGGCGTCGGATCGAAGTCCGATTGAAACAGCGTCTGCCCGCAACCCGAAAGGAACAGGAGAGCCGTCACGGAAGCGCCCCTCGCAGTCAGCTTGGACATCATGCTTCCTCCACCACCAGTCCTCGGGGCATCGTCATGAAACCCCCAGTTCTTTAGCGACCTGGCGATTGGCTTTTCGCGCGGATGGTAGTGGGCGGTCCGGTCCCAGGTCAATACGAAAATAGATCAATCGACGAACGAATGGCGTGGTGTCGCCGCCGACCTCAAGTAATGTCTGAAACAACTCGCCCCGGGGCGAGTTGAGTCATGGACACTCAATTCAACTGCTATGAAAATAGGGACCCGCCTGAAGCCAGTCAATGACTTGCGGCGACCCTATTTTCATCCGTCGGCGGTGCGCCGCAGGCGCATATGGTCTTGTTCCGGAACAAGTTGGGCGTCGCATGCACACGAACGCGTGGGAAAAGGCTGGAACGGGGACCGGCACTGAGAGAGACCGTCTACGGAGGCCCGGAAGCGCCGCAGCCTTGACAAGGCTCGGAGGCGCTGCGTCTTTCAAGATCTAGCGCAGCGCCTCCTCGAGAGAGGCCGCCGCGTCCGTCTTCTCGTCGCGGTACTTGACGATGACCGGTGTGTAGAGCGCCAGGCCGTAGCGCTCGGCGAACGAGTCCATCAGCCGGCGCGAGCCGGGGACCACGACCGCGCCTTCGGGGATGCGCAGCGGCTGGTCGCCGTTGCGGCGGTACGTCGCCTTGCGCGGGACGTCGTAGACCGTCACCGAGCCGGTCAGGATGACGCCCGAGCCCAGGACCGCGCGGCGGCCCACGACCGCGCCCTCGTACACGCCACAGTTCCCGCCCACCAGGACCTCGTCCTCCACGATCACCGGCATGGCGCCCACGGGCTCCAGGACGCCGCCCAGCATGGCTCCGGCCGAGAGATGGACGCGCTTCCCCACCTGGGCGCAGGAGCCGACCAGGGCGTGGGAGTCGATGAGGGTGCCCTCGCCGACGTAGGCGCCGACGTTGACGTACGCCGGAGGCATCACGACGACACCCGAGGCGAGAAACGCCCCGGATCGGACCGAGGATCCGCCGGGCACGAGGCGTATCCCATCGGCCACCGTCAGACGCCGGGGCAGGAAGGTGTCCTTGTCGAAGAAGCGCATCGGCCCCGCCGGATCGGTCTCCACGATCCGCCCGAGCCGGAAGCCGAGGAGGATCCCCTTCTTGACCCACCCGTTGACCCGCCAGCCGTCCGGCCCCGGCTCGGCTGCGCGCACGCGCCCGCTCTCGAGCTCGGCCATGAGCGCGTCGAACGCGGCCCTGGCTTCGTCGCCCAGCGACTCGGCCGGCAGCGCGTAGTGGGCCTCGATCTGGTCCCGAAGGCTCACTGCAGGAGCTCGAGCTCGTGCAAGGCTTCCCGCAGGGACTGGCGCGTGGCGTCCGTGGGCGGGCAGAGGGGCAGACGGAAGACCTCCTCGCACAGGCCCATGAGGGCGAGCGACGTCTTGACGGGGATGGGGTTCGACTCCACGAAGTTCAGGTTCATGAGGCGCAGCAGCCGGTTGTGGATCCGGCGCCCCTCGGCGAAGTCCCCGCGCGCGCAGGCCGCCGCCAGGTCGTGCATCGGCCGCGGCACCTGGTTGGCCACGACGGAGATGACCCCTTCCCCACCGAGCGCCATCATGGGCAGCGTGACCGCGTCGTCGCCCGAGAGGACCTCGAAGCCCGAGGGCCGGTCCCGCAGCAGCTCCATGATCTGGGCGAAGTTGCCCGAGGCCTCCTTCACCGCCGTGATGTTCGGGTGCGCGGCCAGGCGCAGCATCGTCTTGTTGTCGATGTTGCTGCCGGTGCGGCCGGGGACGTTGTAGACGACGACCGGGACCGACACCGCATCCGCGATGGTGATGAAGTGGCGGAAGAACCCCTCGCCCGTGGGCTTGTTGTAGTAAGGCCCCACGCAGAGGACGCCCTGCACGCCCAGGCCGGCCGCGACCTTGGAGTTCTCGACCGCGACACGCGTGTCGTTGCTGCCCGTCCCCGCGAGGACGGGGACCTTGCCGTTCGACTCTTCGAGGGTCAGCTCGATGACGCGGCGCTGCTCGTCGGCCCGCATGGTCGCGCTCTCGCCCGTGGTGCCGCAGGGCACGAGGACGTCGATGGCGCCGTCGATCTGCCGCCGCACGAGCCGGCGCAGGGCCGCCTCGTCGAGGTCGCCGGACTTGTTGAAGGGCGTGACCAGCGCGACCCCCGCGCCGGCGAACGAGCGTCGTGGCATGAGCGCCTCCCCCTCGATCTTAGGGCATTCAGGGGGGTACTCATCCAGAACGCACCCCCCTACGCGCTTCGCGCTACCCCCCTGACGCTCGGGGCGGGAGTGAATCCCGCCCCTCGCTGCCTATGGCCATTCGCTACGGCGCGCACTGCTGGACGTAGCCCAGGGCCTTGAGCTTCTCGCAGGCCTCGGCGGACATCTTCGGCTCGCCGGCGGCGCCCTCGGTCAGGCGCCGGGTGGCGGCCCACTCCCTGTCCGCCCGCTCCAGGTGCTGCTCCAGCTCGCGCCTCTGCTGACGCAGGTCCTCGGGCCGCGAGCGCGACACGTCCTTCGTCTCGCCCGGATCCTTGACGCGGTCGTAGAGCGCGAGCTGCCGCCCGTCCCCCACGGGCGTGGCCACCAGCTTGAGTCGGCGGTCCCAGGTCGCGCTGAGGTTCCGGTCGTTCTGCGCGAAGAGCCGGTCGGGGCCGCCGCTCTCGCCGCGCGCGACGGGCAGCAGGCTCGTCCCCGCGAGGTCGGGCGGATAGGAGACCTTCACCGCGTCGAGGACGGTGGGGACGATGTCCAGGGTGGACGCGAACGCGTCGACACGGATCCCGGGCGCGAGGCCGGGAGCGATCACGACCAGCGGGATGGCCAGCGACGGCTCGAAGACGTCCTCGCCGTGGTCGAAGTAGTAGTCGTGCTCGCCCAGGCTCTCGCCGTGGTCCGAGGTCAGCACCACGACCGTGCGGGACGCGGCGCGGGACCGCTGGAGGGCCTCCATCACCCGGCCGACCTGCTCGTCCACCGCCGCGATCTCCCCGTCGTACTGGGCCACGTAGTAACCGAGGCGGTCCCGGCCCGGCACCGCCCACTGCCGGGGGATGCCGCCGTGCAGTCCCGGCACGGTCCGCAAGCGCGGCCCCTCGCGGGACGCCTCGTCGAGGAAGGCCGAGTCGTACGGCGCGGGCGGGGAGTAGGGCGCGTGCGGGTTCACGTAATGCAGCCAGAGGAAGAAGGGCCGATCGGCGCCGG
>DAINRN010000346.1:0-4427 GCA_036741815.1 Acidobacteriota bacterium | reverse complement strand
GCCGCACCTGCCGGAGTCGTTGCCGCGCTTCGAGCCCTGGCGGGCCGTGGTGGCAGCGGCGGGAGCCTGGCGGGAGTGGTGGGGCTCGATGCTCCTGGCCGGGCTCACGCCGCTGGCGGCGCTGGGCGCCTTGCGCCCTAAGGCGCGGCCGGTCCTGCGACGGTACGGCTATCTCCTGGCCGTGACGTTCGCGGCTCCCCTGGCCGCGGCGACCTACACCGGGGAAGGGGGCACGGGCCACTTCTTCGCCGCCGACGTGCCGCGGCTCCTGCTCTACGCCCTGCCCGTCCTCATCGCGCTCGCCCTCGTGGCCCTGGACCGCGTCTGGCCGCACGTCGGGACCCTGCCGGTGGCGGCGCGGATCCCCTCCGCGCTCGCGCCGGCGGCCGCCATACTGGCGGCCGCGGCCGCCGTGTGGCCATTCCTCTTCGTGGACCGCTACCAGCGCATCGACCTCCGCGGCGCTCGCGACGGGCCGTACGTGCTTGGGCTCGTCCGCGAGAGCCTCCGGACCGCGGGCCGCCTCGAGCGCGGCCAGGCCGTCTTCTTCGACCCCGCCACCCAGCGCTTCAAGTGGGGAGAGTCGGACCCCGGCGACTTGAGCCGCCTGCGCTGGTTCCTGCGCGAAGGATGGGGCGACCTCGCGCACTACGGGACGGGCGAGATCGTCATGCAGGAAGGCGAGGCCAGCCTGATCCTCCCGTGCTTCCGGCCGCGCGACCTCGACCTCGAGCTGCGGATCGAGGCCCCCGAAGGCACGAAGCTGACGGTCGCGGTGAACGACCGTCCCGTGGGCGAGACGTCTCGTCGTTCCCGTGCCCGCCGCCGCGCTCTTCCGCGGGGACAACGTGGTGACCCTCGCATCCTCGACCGGCGCCGCGGGCGCCCGGCTGCGCGGCTTCGGCCTCGTCCCGCGGCCCTGACTCAGGGCCCGCAGGTCACCCAGCCTTGATAGCGCAGCGCCCGAGCCAGCACGTCCGCGGCCACGCGGTGCCCGTCCTCGTTCCAGTGTCCGTCCTCTGGGAAGTAGGCCTGGGTGCCGCGCCGCCTCGCGTCGAGGAACGCGTGGCGGGGATCGAGCAGCGTCATATCCCGCTCGACGCTGATGCCGTGGAGGCGATCGAAGACCCGGCCGCTGCGCCACCAACGAGGGCTCATCCCGTACCTCTGCCGAGACAGCTCGGCCACCCGGTCGTCGATCTCGGTCTCGTCGGGGACGTAGAAGATGGCGAAGCGGGCGCCCGAGGCCTCGACGTCCGCCCGCAGGGCCGCCAGGATTCCTTCCGTGCGCCGCCACATCTCCGCCACCTCCTCGCGGTGGCCCGGGCCGAAGGGCCAGAAGTCCGCGGGCAGCTCTTGGACGCGCGCTGCATCCACCAGGCCCGTGCGGGCCAGGAAGCGGTGAAGCCGCGGGTTGCCCTGCGCGGTCCGCTCGCTCAAGAGCCGCAGCGCCATCGACCCGTGCCAGGGACGGACCTTTGCCTGCCTTGGCTCCGGACGACGCGTCCATTCGCCGGCGGGCGGGACGGACACGGGCGAGCCTTGGAGGACGAGGCGACCGTCCTCCACGGTGAAGTACGGCTTGCCGCGCGTGGTGAGGTTCCCGTTGAGGTCGTTGTAGAAGAACATCAAGACCACGATGTCGGGCTGGTAGCGGCGCCCCTCCTCCTGGAAGAAGAGGTACTCCTGGTCCGTGCCGTAGCCCATGGTCCCGCCGTTGATCACCTCCCAGGTGCCGCAGCCGGAGGCGCGCAAGAGGGACTCCAGCGCCGCCCGCGCGGTGGCCTCCTCGCGTACCGCGAACCCCTCGGTGAAGGAGTCTCCCAGCAGCAGGATTCTCCGCGTCCCGGACGGCTTGCCGTAATCGCAGCTTGGACCGCGGAGACCATGAGCGTTGACGTCGAGGTGGACGTCGTATTCGGGGCGATGGAGCCAACCCTGGGCGAGGGGCGGCTTCGCCCACCCGAGCCTGGGGTCGAAGCGTATGATCGAGCCGCGCGTGGTCAGGGGCCGCGCCTCCCGCCGGTGGACGATCACGCGCGCGACGGCCTCGAAGACGGACAGCGTCGCGATCAGCGCGCCTGCCGCCAGGACGAGGTTTCCGACCAGCGCACGTCGCTCGATCGGCATGAGGACGGTCTCGAGGCGCTACTCTACATGGCCGGTGACCGATCGAGGCTCCATGCGCCGTAGCCTTCGCCGCATGGCTCCGCCGGGCGCGATCGTGATCGGCGCTCTCGCGCTCCTGGCGAGCGCGTGCGTTTCGGTAGAGGATCGACCCGTCGCGGTCGACCTGCTCCAGTCGTTCCGCAGCGAAGCCGAGCTGCGCGGCGACGAGCTGGACCTGGTCACCCTCGCTTCCGATCCCTGGTTCGAGCGCCGCGGATGGAGCCGGCTCGAGGGTCCGCCGGGCCGCCGCATGGCCTGGGCGCAGGGAAGGCGGTCGCGACTGCGGCTGCCCTTCAACTCGGCCGGGGACAAGGAGCTGTACCTGAAGGTCCGGTCGCACGAGTCGCTCGGCCCCGACCTGCCGCTCTCCCTCGAGCTGAACGGCGTCCCTCTGGCCCAGATCACGCTCGGGCCGAAGGAGCAGGAGTACCGGGTCGTGATCCCCGCCCGGGCGCAATCGCGCGGTGACAACCTGCTGGAGATGGCGGCGCCGCGGCAGCGCGCGCCCGCGCCCGGCGACGCGGACCGGCGCGAGCTGGTGGCCGCCTTCTCTGCCCTGACCGTGCGTCCGATCGGCGCGCCCGCGCGGTCCGGGTTCCCGTCGGCGGCGGGGACACGGGTCGTGGTCCCGCCCTCGTCTTCGTTGGCGTATTACGTGCGTGTGCCGCCGAGCGCCCGGCTCACGGTGGCGGCGGAGGGAGGCGAAGGGGCGCCCGCGCGCCTCGTCGGCCTCGTGGAGGACGACGCGCGGTCCGCCACCGTGCTCGACCGTCCCGTCGCCGCCGGCCGCTCGATCACGGAAGAGGTCGGCCTGGAGAACCGGGCCGGGGACATCGTGCGGCTGGAGCTGTCCAACCCGGGGCCGGGAGGCACGGTCTGGCTGACGTCGATCCGCATGACGGTGCCCGCGGCGTCCCCGTCTCCGCCGCCCCCGCCGAGGGCGGCGCAGGGCGAGCGGCCGAGCATCCTGCTGTACGTGGTGGACACGCTGCGCGCCGACTACCTCGGGGCGTACGGGCACCCCGCGCCCACCTCGCCGCGGCTGGACCTCTTCGCGCGCGACGCGGTCCTCTTCGAGGACGCGTGGGCCCAGGCCTCGTGGACGCGGTCCGCCATGGCCTCGGTGCTCACGGGTCTCCACGTCCAGGCCCACGGAGTGGACCGGGAGGACCGCGTCCTCGCCCCGGGCGCGCACACCGTGACCGAGGCGCTGCGGGCCGCGGGATACCGGACGGGCGCCTTTGTGGCCAACCACCTGCTCGGCGGCCGCTTCGGCTTCGACCAGGGCTTCGACGCCTGGAACCCCGGCGCGCAGACCCTGTACGGCGCGCCGGCGGCGGACCTGGTGCGCGGCGCGCTGGCCTGGCTGGATTCCGGTCCCCGGCCGTACTTCCTGTACGTGCACACGATGGAGCCGCACGCGCCCTACACGCCGAGCGTGGAGGACCTGCGGCCCTTCGCGGTGAGCGATTACCGGGGGGACACGGACACGCGGTCGCTGCTGCGGCTGGGGCAGCTCGGGACGCTGGACGAGTCCGGTCTCCGTTTCCTGCGCTCGCGCTACGAGGGCGAGGTGCACCAGAACGACCGCGCCTTCGGCGACCTCCTGGACGGTCTGCAGGCGCGGGGCCTGGCCGCGTCCACCGTCGTCGTCTTCACCGCCGACCACGGCGAGGAGTTCCGGGAGCACGGCGGCACCGAGCACACCAAGACGCTGTACCAGGAGCTCGTCCACGTGCCGCTCGTGGTGCGGCTCCCGGGCGCGTCGAGGCGCGGCGCGCGCGAGCGGGCCGCGGTCCAGCAGATCGACCTCACGCCGACGATGCTGGGCCTGGCCGGGGTCGCCGTGCCCCCGACCCTGCCCGGGCGCGACCTGACCGCGGCCCTCGCCGGCCGGGCCGACCCGCGACTGGCGCCGCCCGTCCTCTTCAGCGAGGAGCGGTTCGCGGTGGTGGACAAGCTCTCGGCCCGCGCCGGCGACCTGAAGCTCATCTTCAATAACGACGGGCCCGCGCTCTGGCGCGCGGGGTCGCACCTCGAGCTCTACGACCTGGCGCGGGATCCGTCGGAGAAGGTGAACCTGGCGGGCAGCCGGCCGATCGCCCTCGCCTTCCTGCAGCGGCGGCTCGACGCCTTCCGCAACGCGCAGCGGGCGGCGGCGGCGGAGAGCGTGGCCCTCTCCGATGCGGAGAAGGAGCAGCTCCGGGCCCTGGGTTACGTCCAGTAGGGCGGCCGTGGCCGAAGCGAACTACTCCACC
>DAINRN010000345.1:0-4443 GCA_036741815.1 Acidobacteriota bacterium | reverse complement strand
GATCGCGGAGCGGTGCACCCGGAAGAACCGCGCGGGGTCGAGGACCCGCTCCAGCTCGGCCATGGTCTGGCGAAGCAGGTGCGTCTGCGCGCCCGCGTGGATGGACGCGTAGTAGTCGGCGGCCTCGATCCAGTCGATGGCGGCGACCTCGACCACCAGCGTGCGGCCCCGGCCGGGGACGAGGAGACGGCTCGGGTAGCGGGCGCGATCCCGGACCAGGGCGGCCAGGCCGGCATCCGGCGCGCCGGTGCGCCGGCCGGCCACGCGGGCCCTCGCTTGGGCCAGGGCGTCGCGGAACCGCGCCTCGTTCACCGGCTTCAGCAGGTAGTCGACCGCGTGCACTTCGAACGCCCGCACCGCGTACTGGTCGTACGCGGTCACGAAGACCACCACCGGCGACCGTTCCGGGCCCAGCTGCTCCAGCACCTGGAAGCCGTCGACGTCGGGCATCTGGACGTCCAGGAACAGGATGTCGGGCCGCGTGCGACCGACCTCGGCCGCGGCCTGCGCGCCGCTGCACTCGCCGACCACCTCCAAGCCCCGCTCGCGCTCCAGCAGGACGCGCAGCAGAGTGCGGGCCAGCGGCTCGTCGTCCACGATCAGCACGCGCAGGGGCTCGCTCACACCGCCTCGCTCCAGGGCAGGGTGACCTGGGCCAGCACGCCCGCCCCGTCCTCGCGCAGCTCCAGGGCCTGGCGGTCCCCGTGGAGCTGGCGAAGCCGGGCCGCGATGTTGGCCAGCCCGATGCCGTCGTCACGCGCCGCGCCCAGGCGGCCGCTGTTCCAGATCCGGATGCGCAGGGTGTCGCCTTCCCGGGCCACGCGCACCTCGACGCGCCCGGAGCCCGTCGACGCGGCCAGCCCGTGGTGCACGGCGTTCTCGGCCAGCGGCTGCAGGAGCAGGACCGGCACCGCCGCCTTGCCCGCGTCCGGCGCCACGTCGATGCTGAAGGTCAGGCGGTCCGCGAAGCGGACGCGCTGGATCTCCAGGTAGCGCCGCAGCATCTCCACCTCTTCGCCCACGGTGACGTTCTGTCCGCCGGACCGGTCGAGCGCGTAGCGCAGGAGGTCGGACACGCCGGAGATCATGGTCAGGGCCTGCTCGCGGGCGCCGGTGTGCACGAGGGCGCTGACCGCGTTCAGCGTGTTGAAGAGGAAGTGTGGCTGGATCTGCAGCTCGAGGGCCTGCAGCCGCGCCTCCGCCAGCGACCTCTCGAGCTGGACGGTGCGCACCTCGCGCTCGCGCTGCCGCGCGTAGGAGTCGCTGGCGTAGACGGTCATGACCACCAGAGCGTAGAGCAGCAGCTCCAGCGGCATCTGGTAGAAGGCGGTCTTCACGAACGGCGTGGTGAAGGCGGTCGGGTTCATCACGTCGTAGGGGACGATCAGGAGCTCGAGGGCCACCCACCACGCGCCGTGCAGCACGCCGACGATGACGCCGCAGAGAAGATGGAGCAGCAGGTTCCGGCTGGAGGGCGGGACCACCGGGAACCGGCGGGCCAGGCCCGCCACGCCGAGACCCACGAGGATCCACGCGTCCCAGACCGCGACCTGGTAGAAGGTCACGCGCGCCAGCGAGTGGTTGTGGGCCAGCATGCTGAGCCAGACCTGCATCGCGCACACGATGCCGAAGACCGTCCAGAACGCGGCCGCCGCCGCCAGGACCCGGGCCCGCCCGAGTTGCATGGGCGGCAGTGTGCCGCAAGGCGGCCGCCCGCGCATCACCAAGCAGCGAAGTGGTCCCCTCGTGCAGTGGACCGGTATCCCGCGCACGTGTTCCCCCTTGACGCGGCGGCGTGCGCCGTGGTTTCGTGCGTCCGCCGGCGCCGCTGCCGGCAGGGGGGGCGAAAGGTGAAGAAGATCAACGTCGGGCGCGTGCTCCTGGGCGGGATCCTGGCCGGCGTCCTCATGTTCATGGCCGACGGGTTCATCCACTCGAAGCTCCTGCACGAGCACTGGATGGCCGCCATGAAGGCGGCCGGGCGCAGCGTGGAGGCGGAGGAGCACGGGTCCGACATGCTCTACTTCGCGGCCTTCGAGCTGCTGCGCGGCCTGGCCGTGGCCTCGGCCTATGCCGTCTTCCGCACGCACTGCGGCCCGGGTCCGAAGACCGCGATCTGCGCCTCCCTCGCGCTGTGGGCCGTCATGTTCCCGATCTTCTTCCTCCAGGAGATCCCGCTCGGCTTCTACAGCACGACGCTCCTGACGCTGTGGTCGCTCTACGAGCTCGGCCCGAGCGTGATCGCGGGGCTGGTGGCGGGGGCGCTCTACAAGGACGCGGCGGCCGCCTGACGCCCGAGCGTCACGCGCGCCATCGCGTGACCTCGACCGGCTCCCCGGCGAACGCGCGGTAGCGCCCGATCTCGCGGTCGAGGAGTGCCCGCTCGGCGCGGGACAGGCGTGTGAGCAGGTTGAAGCGGAGCGTGACCCGCGGCCCGGCGGCCGTGCGCTTCCATTCCCCGACGATCTGGCCGTTCACGGTCGCGATGTGATTGATGAGCGCGTTGCCGCCGGTCACCCGCTCCACGCTGCCGAGCCGCCGGCCGATGGCGCTGCGGTCCACGAGGCCGATGAAGTACTCGTCGTAGTTGGGGAGCAGGTGGGCACACGGCTTCCTGGGCGGCGCCGAAGCACCCGCGCTCATCCAGAAGGGCCGCCCTCCGACGTCGATCGGCTCCAGCTCGCGGCCGAGGATCGCGACCGCGCGCCGCGCGTCCGCTATGGTGAGCCCCGACCACCACGCGAAGTCGTGGGCGGAGGCGGGGCCGCGGGTGGGGAAGTATCGGCGCGCCAGCTCGGCGAGGGCCGCATCGCGCTCGATCCCCCGCGCCGCGGTCACGCGCTCGTCGAGGAGCGCGTAGGTGGAGTGCTTGCCGCGGCGCGCGCCGCTGCAGACGATCGCGTCCAGCTCCGCCTGGACCACGAGACGCCCGAAGCGATGGCCAGTGAGGGCGCCGACCTTCGCGCGGGAGAGGACGGCCGCCACCTCGGCGCGGGTCAGGTGCCGGCCGCCCTCGAGCGCCTTCGTGATCGCGGCGTGGCTCCTGCGGATGACCGCGGGCGTGATCTCGAGGACGCGGTTGTACGACGCCAGCGCGCGGCTGATCCGCGGCCCGGTGAGGGCCAGCATCCAGCGCAGGTCACAGGCGGCGACGAAGTGCCAGGTGGGGCGCAGGACGTGGGTGCGGACGATCGTGCCGGCGTCCAACGCGCGCTCCACCGCAGCGTCGGTCGCCGCCTCCTTCGTGCGCTGGGCGAGCGCCCACTTCGCGCCCGCGTAGTCCTGGGCCTGCACCGCGCCAAGCCGGCGCACGACGTCGGCGGGCTTAGCTGGTCCGGGGACGGTGAGGAATTGCCCGGCCAGCCGCCGCCAGGCGATCTCCTCCGGCTTCGTCACCACGAGAACTCGGTTGCCACGGCGCTAGAGGCGCTTGCCGGCGGCGGAGGCCGCGATCAGCTTCGCGAGGCGGGACTGGCGCGTCTCCTCCTTCTTCGCGCTCATCACCCAGTAGGCCATCAGCCTCCGGAAGGCCGGCGGCAGGGCGTCGAAGAAAACGGCGGCCCGCGCGTTGCGCCGCAGCTCCGTCTCGTACTCGGGCGCCAGGGCTTTCGGCCGGTTCTCGTAGGCGTAGATCGCCGAGCGCTTCTCGTCCCGCTTCGCATAGGCGGCGAGCCCCGCCGCCTTCATCAGGCCCTGCTTCGTGAGCACCTTCACCCTCGCGATGTTGATCGCGCTCCAGTTGCTGGTGGGCTTCCGCGGCGTGAAGCGGATCGTGTAGCGGTCCTCGTCGATGCGCTTGCGGATGCCGTCGATCCAGCCGAAGCACAGCGCCTCGTCCACCGACTCCTGCCAGGTCAGGCTCGGCGTGCCGGTGCCCTTCCTATGGAAGCCGACCCACAGGTGCTTCTCGACGGCGTGGTGCTTCTGCAGCCACTTGCGGAACGCGGCCGGGTTGGGGAAGTAGACGATGTCCGCGGGGGTCACGCGCTCAGGCCCGCACGCGCCGCAGGCTGCGCAGGTTGTCCGCCTTGTTGAGGTGCCAGTAGGCGTTGTCGATCATGGTGGGGATCTTCTTTCCGACCAGCCACACCACGACCCAGAGCTGGAAGACGACGGTCAGCGCGAAGCTGAAGGCGAAGGACCGGAAGAACAGCTCCTGGAACGCCGGCCAGCGGAAAGCCTGGACCAGTACCGCCTCCACGGCCTTGGCCAGCACGAAGGCGGCGCCGAAGAAAGTCAGGAAGGTGTTGGCGCCCATGAAACGCTCGAGCGCGCCCACCGTGTCGTGGCCGGCGGCCTGGAGGCGGTCCATCACCGTCCGGCGCTGGCACTCGAAAACGATGACGCCCTCCGCGCTCGCCACCTCGAGGCGCCGCACGGGAAGGCGCTCCTGCACGGCGCCGGGAGGCAGCTGGGTGGTGAGCTCGGCGGCCAGCCGCGTGT
>DAINRN010000344.1:0-4467 GCA_036741815.1 Acidobacteriota bacterium | reverse complement strand
AGTGCCGCAGCCAACGCTGACCGTCGCGCCCGGAGATCGTCTGGGTATCTATATCAGGCCAGATGGACAAGTTGAATACCACGTTAATTACACACCGATGTCCAAACCTGTGTGGATATCGCCAACCGTTGCGCAGCAAACCAAGAGATATCATGCCGGAGCCCTTGGCGGTAGCGCCCACAAGGTTTCATGGCTAAGGCAAGGGCCAGAGTTCAAATATACAGCGGCAATGCAATGGTTTGACAGAGGTGACACCGAGGCCGATCCACTCCCGGGACTGCGCGGACTCCTCGAGGCCGTAGTGGGCGATCCGCCGGAGCCGCGTCTCCCCCGGGTCCAGGGCGTAGAAGCCCGCGACCCCTCCGCCGAGAGCGGGCACCAGCCCCGAGAGCAGGCGCTCTCCGAACTCGACCTGGGTGGCGGCCCCCTGCAGCTCGCCGGTGAGCGTCGCGATGTTCGCCTTGACCCAGCGCTGGTCCTCCATGGCCCCCGCCCCGCGCCGGAGGACGTCGATCGAGCGCGCGAGGGCCCCGATCTCGTCCATCGCGTGGGTGAAAGGCACGGCCGTCGCGTAGTCGCCGCCCACGATGGACTCCACCGAGGCCTGCAGGGCCCGGGTCGGGCCCACGATGCTGCGGTAGGTCAGGAAGCCCAGACCACCCGAGAGCAGCACGGCGAGGGCCACGGCGATGAGGAAGCGTCGCTGGGCGTTCCCGAGGCCGCTGACAACGTCGTCCCCGGCCGTCGTGGCCAGGGCGCCGTTGTGGGCAATCCACTCCCGGAAAACGTCGCTCGTCCGCGTGCCCAGTGCCTTCATCCGGGCGCCGTGGAGCATGGCGGCGGCCTCGTCGCCGCGGCCGGACTCCGCGAGCGACATCATGGCTTCCGCGACCGAGGTCCACTCGGCGTGGCTGGCCCGGAACTCGTCCAGGAGGCGGCGATCCTGTTCGTCCGACACCAGGCCGTCGGCATACTGCCGGAGCAGACGGACGAGCTCCCCCTGGCGCGTCGTGAACGTCTCCCGGTCCGCCGTCCGTGAGGCGGGGTCTATCGCCAGCAGGTGATCGCGCAGGGCCACGCGCATCTCCTCGAACGTGCGGGAGATGTTGCCCAGGGCGGACAGGCTGGGGACCTGGACCTGCGCCACGAACCGGCTGCGCCGCTCGATGCTGCCGATCTCGATCTGGTTCAGGACACCGAGCGCGATCAGGACCAGCGGGGTCACCCCCGCCAGCAGCAGGATCCTTCGAGCGATGGTCATGGCGTGGCCCGCATCTCGGGGCGGAGCCCGGGAGTTACTTCGACTCCTCCCTCGCCTTCTTCTGCATCGCGTCCAGGTAATCGTCCAGCTCCCGGACGTTGCGGAACACCGTGGCCAGGTTCGTGGCCTTGACGATGTCGAAGACCCTCTGCACCGGGGCCTGGACGTTCACGAACAGCACCTGCCCCGCGCGCTGGCTCATGTCTTTCTGCGCCCGCATGAACGAGCGCAGGCCGGCGCTCGTCGTATACTCGAGGCCGCCCAGGTCGAAGACCAGCACCTTCATGGCGGAGCCGAGGACCTTGTCCAGCTCGCGGTCCAGCTCCGCGGCGGTCTCGTTGTCGAGGCGCCCCGCGAGGCGCACCGTCTTCGTCAGCGAACGGCCTTCCTCGACCTGGATGCTCAGGGCCATGATTGCCTCCGTCCTCTCGGGCCGGCCGATCGGCCGTCGTTCGGCACCGAGAGTCTACTGCGGCGCCCTGCGCTTGACGAGCCGGAGCACGTTCGTCGGGCCTTCCCGGAGGTAGCGGGCCTCGTCCACGAGGGCGCGCACCAGCGGCAGCCCCAACCCGCCGAGCGCTCGCTGGTCCATCGGGGCGTCGAGGTCGGGCGTGGGCTGGGCGAGGGGATCGAAGGCCTTGCCCTCATCGCGGAACTCGAGCACGGCGCCATCGTCGGAAACCGTCAGGAGCACCTCCACCGCGGGCTTCGCCCCCGGCGCGAAGGCGTACTTCGCGATGTTGGTCAGGACCTCCTCCGCGACGATCCGCAGCTCGAGCACGACTCCCTCGGCGAAGCCGGCGCCGCGGCATCGGGCCTCGAGCCGGTCGAGCGCCGCCTTTCCCTCCCTGCGGGCGTCGGCGAGCGCGATCCGTTCGTTGAGCGCGTCCATCCCGGCAGGAACGATACTCCTCAGGCTTCGCGGGATACAGCGCCGTCCGCGGGCCCGCTCGCGTCGCCCAGGAGCTCGGCCAGCGGGCGCCACCCCTCGATGCGCTCGCACACGATCTTGAGGATGGAGAGGATCGGCACCGAGAGCAGCGCGCCCGCGATGCCCCACACCCATCCCCAGAAGAGCAGGCCCACGAAGAGCGCCGGCGCGTTGAGGGTCAGGTGCCGGCCGGTGAGCACCGGCGCGATCACGTTGCCCTTCACGGTATCGAGGGCCGCGAACACGAGCGGCACGAGCAACGCGCGCTGCCAGTCGGGGAAGGCCAGGACCGAGGCCATGCCCAGGAGCACGGTGCACAGCACCCCGCCCAGATACGGGATGTAGCTCGTGATGGCGGCCAGGACGCCCCACAGCGCCGCGTTCGGCATGCCCATCAAGGCCATGGTCAGGGCTATCACCGCGCCGAAGCCGACGTTGATGAGTGTGGTGACGTACAGGTAGGCGGAGACCTGCCGTTCGATCTCCGTCGCGATGTCGGACGCGCGCTTCCGGTCCTGGAGCCGCGGCAGCGTCCGCACGAGCTTGGCCACCAGCTGGTCGCCCGAGGCGAGCAGGAAGAACAGCAGCGTGAAAACCACGAGGGCACCCGCCAGGAAGGCCTGCATCCCTCCGAACACGGCGGCGCCCAGGCTCGGCTCGCTGACCTTGACCTCGGGGGTCTGTCGGCTCTCCACGGTGGCGATCCGCTCCATCTGCTCTGCGGTCTGGGTGACGCGCCGGATGGGCCGCAGGATCCTCTGCGCGCGGTCCTCGATGCGGCGCAGGCTCTCGGGGGCCTTGGCCATCCACTCCGAGGCAGGCCAGGACAGGGCGTAGATGGAGGCCGACAGGCCCGCCACGAGCGCGCCCACGACCAGCGCCGCCCCCACCGGCTCGGGGATGCGCAGCCGCTTCAGGAAGCGCACCGCCGGCATGAGCAGGAAATAGAGCATTAGGGCCACGGTCAGCGGCAGCAGGAAGGGCCGCGCGAAGGCCACGGTGTACAGGCAGGCCAGGATGAACAGCCCGAAGGTGGCGTGGGAGCGGACCCGCAGGCGGGTGATCACGCCCCTGCGGTCGGGCGCCCGCGGCGGGTCGGGAGGCTCGGGGTCGGTCTCAGGCGTGGCCAGGGCCATGATCCATGCTAGACCGACCGGGTTCGGTGGAAGCGTCGCCGCGGCCGTATAATGGGGATTCCCTTCAGGTAGAAGGGGATGACATGAGCCGGCAACTCCGAGAACGACACCTTTCCCTGCTCCAGGACGAGGTGTGCGTCCAGCCCGTCAAGCGCGCGGGATCCTTCCGCGTGGCCCTCTGTTACCCCAACCTCTACTTCGTCGGGATGTCGAACCTGGGCTTCCAGAGCGTCTACCAGATGCTCAACACCCGGGACGACGTGCTGTGCGAGCGGGCCTTCCTGCCGGACGACGTCGACCGTGAGGACCTGGAGAGGTCGGGGCGGCCGCTGACCAGCCTGGAGAGCGGCTCGGACCTGCGCAGCTTCCACGTCCTGGCCTTCTCCGTCTCCTTCGAGAACGACTACATCCATGTGCTCCGCATGCTGCGCCTGGCCGGGATACCCCTGCGGGCCGCGGAGCGGGGGCCGGGCGATCCCCTGGTCCTCATGGGCGGGTCCGCCCTCTTCCTGAACCCCGAGCCGCTCGCGCCCTTCGCCGACCTGATCGCGGTGGGCGAGGGCGAGGCCCTGGTGCCGCGGATGATGGACGCCTTGCAAGGGGCCTCCGAGCCGCGGGATGGTCTGGATGGTCTGACGGCCAAGGACGGGTTCTACGTCCCGGCCCGATACGAGGTCCGGTACCACACGGATGGGACCGTCGCGGCATACGACGGGCCGGGCCGGGTCCTGCGCCAGCGCGGCTGGCCGGACAAGATGGCCCTGCCGCAGTCGGTGGTCCTCACGCCCCACACCGAGATGTCCATGAAGTTCATGGTGGAGATCTCGCGGGGCTGCCCCTGCATGTGCCGCTTCTGCTGGGCGGGGTACAACTACCTGCCCGTGCGCGGCTTCACGCGCAAGCAGATCGTGGACCGCGCGCGCGAGGTGCGGGCGGTGACGCGCAAGATCGGGCTCGTCTCCACCGCCGTCTGCGACCACCCGGAGATCGACGGCATCGTGGACGACCTGGCGGGCATGGGCTACGAGGTCTCCGTGGCCTCGCTCCGTCTCGACGACCTGACCCCGGAGTTCGTCTTCAAGCTGGCCGACACCGGTGTCCACGGGCTCACCCTCGCTCCCGAGTGCGGCACCGACCGC
>DAINRN010000343.1:0-4501 GCA_036741815.1 Acidobacteriota bacterium | reverse complement strand
GTCGGCTCCGCCAATGCGGGCGGCACCGACCTGGGCCATGCGGTGTTGTGGAGCGACGGATCCGTCCAGGATCTGGGAACGCTCGGCACCGGCTCCTTCAGCGAGGCCTGGGGCCTCAACAACCTGGGCCACGTCGTCGGCTGGTCCTACACGAACGGGGGCGGCTTCGGAGTTCATGGTTTTCTCTACACCCCGGCGGACGGAATGATCGACCTCACGCCGCAAAGCGACACGGGCTCCGCCCTCGACATCAACGATGCGGGCCAGATCACGGGCTACAAGACCGCGGTGGGCGGCTATCACGCCTTTCGTTGGCAGGGGGGAGCCTTCGAGGACCTGGGCGTGCTTCCCGGGTTCGCGCACAGCTTCGGCTGGGCCATCAACGCGTTCGGCCAGGTGGCTGGCAACGCGACCTCGGCCTCGGGAAACAGCGAGCATCTGTTCCGTTCCATCGAAGGGGGCGGTCTCCAGGACCTGGGGGGCACGGGCGAGCACAACGTTGCGTGGGGCATCAACGCCACCGGCAAGGTCGTGGGCACCCGCGGGCAATCCCAGAAGAGTGCCCTCCGGTACACCGACGCGGAGGGACTCCTCGACCTCAACCTGCTAATCGATCCATCGTTGGGCTGGGTTCTCCTCGGCGCCCAGGACATCAACGATGCGGAGCAGATCGTCGGATACGCGTTCAACAACTTCACCCAGCAGACGCACGCCGTCAGGCTGCAGCCCACGGCGGGGCCGCCGCCCGAGTGCACCTTCAATTGTCTGCGCGTCACCGGAATCGCATTGCGGGGCAGGGTCTCGGGCCCGGGAATGCGTCAGGTCATGGGTAAAGTGACGGTCAAGGACGAGAACGCAGCGCCGATGCCGCTCGCCCTGGTCGTCGCCACGTGGACCTGGCCGGACGGAAGCACCCACGACGACAACATCTGGACCAACGCGAAGGGTGTTGCGATCTCGACCACGGGAGGGGCTCCCGGCCTCTACACCTTGACCATCCTGAACGTGGTGCTGTCGCAGTACACGTTCGACCCGAGCCACAGCGTGCTGCAGAAGAGCATCACCGTGCCCTGAGACTGTTCCCGGTTCTGCGCCTGGTCAGGTCTCCAGGGTCAGCATCAGGTACAGGCCCGTCGCGCCGAAGATCATGTTGGGGGCCCAGGAGGCCAGCATGGGGGGCAGCAGGCCCGTGCTGCCCAGGGCCTCGAAGATGGCCAGGCAGCCCCAGTACACGATGGCGATGACGATGGCGGCGGCGATCCCGTAGAGCGCGCCGCGGCGCGCCACCACGAAGGCGAAGGGGATCCCGATGAGCGTCATGACCACCGTGACCAGCGGGAACGAGACCTTGCGGTGGAGCTGCACCTTGAGCGCCGTCACGTCCAGGCCCAGCCTCTCCAGGGTGGCGATGTGCCGCCGCAGCTCCCTGAAGCCCAGGGTGTCGGACTCGCGCTCCTCCTGGCTGAAGTAGCTCGGGGGCTCGATCTCGCGGGTCCGCGCCTGGGCGAAGGAGTGGAAGCGGGGCTCGGGGCTGAAGGAGCGGCGCCAGCCGCGCTCGAGGTCGTAGGAGACGCCGTTCCAGACGGCGCGGGCCGCGTAGAGCCGGTCGCGCAGGTCCCACCTCACGGGGTCCACGTCGTACGTGGACAGCCCGTAGAGCGAGATGGCCCCGGGCCGGGGGCCCTGCTCCAGGTAGTCGTAGTTGTAGAAGCGGCCGTCGCTGCCCAGGATCCACCGCCGGTCCAGCATGCTCGAGGTCTGGGGCGGACGCCCGCGGATCACGTTGCGGTCCTGGTTGGCCACCTTGTTCATGGAGGGCAGGATGAGCTCGGACATCCCGAACATGACGAGGCAGACGACCGCGCCCAGGCCGAGCATGGGCGCGCTGGCCCGATAGACGCTGATGCCCGCGGCCTTCATGGCCGTGATCTCGTTGCGCCGGCTCATGACGCCGAAGGTGATGAGCACCGCGATCAGGACCGCCACCGGCGCCATCAGGTGCAGGATGTTGGCCGTGCCGAAGGCGTAGTAGTGGACGACCACGATCCCCTTGATGCGGTTGCGCTGGACGTCGTCGAAGAGGTCCATGAAGTTCACGAGGACGAAGATGGACCAGAAGGCCACCAGCACCATCACGAAGTGAGCGACGTAGGCGCGGGCGATGTACCGGTCGAGGATGCTCGGGAGGTGGACGGTCCAGCGGGGAATGCGGAGCACGACGACGGGGGCCCGCGCCCCGGCGGGGCGGGGCGCCGGCCGGGCCCTGCGCCCGCGCCGCAGCCGGGGGAGGAGGCCCAGGTAGTGGGAGGCGTCGAGCGGATCGAAGGCGGCGGCGCGGTGGTTCAGGACGAGGAGGACGATCGCGATGGCGCCCAATATGGCGTTGGCCCCCCACATGGCCAGGAGCGGCGGCATGAGGCCCGTGTCGCCGGCCTGCTCGCCCAGCCGGATGATCACGTAGTAGACGAAGATCACGGCGATGGAGAGGGCGAAGGCAGCGGAGCGGGCCTCCTTCTTGCTGCCCAGCGAGAGGCCCAGGCCGAGGAGGCCGAACACCACGCAGGCGGCGGGTATGGCCATCTTCTTGTGGTACTCGACGTCGTAGGGGCCCCAGTCGATACGCTTCTTCCCCTGGCCCTTCAGGGCGGTGCTGCGCTCCCTGAGCTCGCCCATGGTCATCTCGCGGTCGCCCTTGGCCAGGGGGATGGTGGGGAACAGCTCCGCGAAGGGCAGCGGGAAGTAGCCCGAACGGAAGCTCTCCCAGACGTAGCCGCCGCCCGGGTCCGCGGGGTCGAAGGAGTGCATGATGCCCTCGCGCAGCTCCAGGCCCACGCTCTTGCGGGCCTTGTCGATGACGAGCTGGCCCGAGCGGGCTAGAATCAGTCGAGGCTTCCCCGCGACCCGCGCGTCCTGGACGAAGAGGTTCTGCCACTCGCCGCTGTGCGCGGGGATGTCCGACACGTACAGCACCATGCCGGGCACGAGGTCGTCGGTGAACACCCTCGGCTTCATCTCGGTGCGGGCCCTGCTCACGATCAGGGAGAAGAGGATCTCGCGGTAGGCCTGGTTCGAGGCCGGGCCCAGGACCGCGAACACGTAGAAGGTGAGGAGCGACGCGGCCAGGGAGAGGCCCAGCACGGGACGCAGGAGGCGCGCCGGGCTCACCCCGCTGGCGCGCAAGGCCACGATCTCGCTGTCGCTGGCCAGCCGGCCGAAGGCCAGCAGCACCCCCAGGAGGAAGGCCATGGGGATGGTGACCGAGAAGATGCTGGGCAGCAGGTAGGCGAAGGCCCGCACCACGGTGGCGAGGTCGGCGCCGCGCGACACCAGCACCTTCATGAGGTTCGTGATCTGGTCCAGGAGCAGGATGAAGGTGAAGAGCAGCAGGCCCAGGCCCGTGGGGGGCAGGACCTCGCGGACCACGTACCGGTCGAGGATCGTGGGGTGCCTGAGGGCGAGGCTCACAACCGATGAATCGTAGCACCCCGTCCCCTAAGGCCGTTTACCCCGTGACCGTCGTCCGCGTGGCCTTCCTCTGGCACATGCACCAGCCGCCATACCGCGACCCCGGCACCGGCCATTCCATCCTCCCCTGGGTCCGGCTCCATGCCCTCAAGGACTACCTGGGGATGGTGAAGCTTTTCGAGGAGACCCCGGAGGTGCACGCCACCTTCAACCTGGTGCCGTCCCTCCTGGACCAGGTCGAGGCCTGCGCGCGGGGCGAGGCCAAGGACGGCCACCAGGAGCTGTCCATGAAGCCTGCGGCCGAGCTGGACGAGGGCGAGCGCGCGGCCGCGCTGCGGGTCCTCTGCCTCGCCCACCCGAACCTCATCGCCGCCATCCCCCGGTTCGCCGAGATCGTGGAGCGCCGGGGGCCGCGCACGGACGAGGCCTCCCTCCGCGAGGCGGCCGGCCGCTTCTCGGTCGACGACCTGCGCGATCTGCAGGTCGTGGCCAAGCTGGCCTGGTTCGACCGCGGCTGGCAGGTGTCCGATCCCGTGGTGAAGGAGCTGCTGTCGAAGGGCCGGTCGTTCGACGAGGAGGACAAGTCCCGCCTGGCCGAGCGGGAGCGCGCGCTGCTGCAGCAGGTGATACCCGCCTACCGCGCCGCCGCGGAGCGGGGACAGATCGAGCTCTCGACCTCGCCCTACTACCATCCCATCCTCCCGCTCCTGTGCGACACGCGCGCGCACCACGAGGCCCATCCCGGGGCGCCGCTGCCGCGCCGGTACTGCCATCCGGAGGACGCCGCGGAGCAGATCCGGCGCGCCCTCGACCGCCACGAGTCGCTCTTCGGCCGGCGTCCCGCGGGCGTCTGGCCGTCGGAGGGATCGGTGTCCGAGGCCGCCGTCCTGGAGCTGGCCCGGGCCGGGGTGCGCTGGACCGCGTCCGACGAGTCCGTCCTCGAGCGCAGCGTCGAGCGCCCGCTGCACCGGGACAGCCGCGGCACGGCCTACCCGCTGGAGCTGCACAACATCCTGCGCGACGACGAACCCGCGCC
>DAINRN010000342.1:0-4514 GCA_036741815.1 Acidobacteriota bacterium | reverse complement strand
GGAGCCCGTCAACCCGGACACGCTGGAGCGCTTCGCGCGCCGGTTCGCGCCTTGCGGCTTCCGGCGCGAGGCCCTGATGCCGGTCTACGGCCTGGCCGAGAACTCCGTCGCCCTCTGCTTCCCGCCCGTGGGCCGCGGGCCGGTCGTGCGCCGCCTGGCCCGCGAGCCGTTCGAGCGGGACGGCCGCGCGGAGCCCGCCGCGGGCGACGACGCGGGGGCCCTGCGCTTCGTCTCCGTGGGACGGCCGGTGCCCGGCCACGAGGTGCGGATCGTGGACGAGGCCGCCGCGGACCTTCCCGACGGCCGCGTGGGCCGCCTCGTCTTCCGCGGTCCCTCGATGACGGCCGGTTACTACCGGCAGCCCGAGGCGACGGCCGCGGTCATGCTGCCCGGCGGATGGATGGACAGCGGCGACCTGGCGTTCCGGGCGGAGGGCGAGGTCCACATCACCGGGCGGCGCAAGGACCTCATCATCAAGGCGGGACGCAACCTCGTCCCCCAGGAGATCGAGGAGCTGGCCGCCTCGGTGGAGGGAGTCCGCAAGGGCTGCGTGGCGGCCTTCGGCGTGGAGCGCGGGGACCTCGGGACCGAGAGCCTGGTGATCGTGGCCGAGACCCGCGCGGAGGGTGCTTTGGAGCGTGAGCGGATCGAGGCCGCGGTGGTGGACCGCGTGGCCGGCGCCCTCGGCGTCCCGCCCGACGTCGTCGCCCTGGTGCCGCCGGGCACGGTGCCCAAGACCTCGAGCGGGAAGATCCGGCGCGCGGCCGCCCGCGACCTCTACGTCACGGGGTCGCTCGGTCGCGCGGAGCGCGCGGCCACGGGGCGGCGGCTGCGGCTGCTGGCCGCAGCGGCCCGGGAGGCCCTGTCCGGCGGCCTGAAGCGCGCGGGTCGCGCCGCCTACGCCGTGTACCTTGCGGCGGCGGCGCTGGTCCTGGTCCCGCCCTACTGGGTCGCGGTCGCCGTCGTTCCCGGCCGGCGTGCGGCCTTCGCCCTCTCCCGCGCGGGCGCGCGGCTGCTGCTGCGCGTCGCCGGCTGCCGGCTCTCCGTCGAAGGCGCCGAGCATCTCCCGGCGACCGGCCCGCTGGTCCTCGCCGCCAACCACGCCGGCTACACGGATGTGCCTACGCTGGTCGCGCTCCTGCCCCTGGACTTCCTGTTCGTGGCCAAGAAGGAGGTCCTCGCCTGGCCGCTGGTGCGCACGCTCGTCCGCAAGGCGGGACATCTGACCGTGGACCGCTGGGACGCGCGGCAGGGCGTGGCGGACGCGGGCAGGATCGCGCGCGCCCTCGAGGAGGGCGACTCGGTCCTCTTCTTCCCCGAGGGGACGTTCACGGCGGCGGCGGGGATGCGCCCGTTCCGCCTCGGGGCCTTCCAGGCCGCGGCCCAGGCCGGCGTCCCCGTCATCCCTCTCGCGCTGCAGGGGACCCGCGCGGTCCTGCCCGAGGGGTCGTGGCTGCCGCGCCCGCGGGCCGTCCGCCTCTGGATCGGGGCGCCGCTCTTCGCGGAGGGCGAGGGGTGGCGGGCCGTGGTGGCCCTGCGGGACCGCGTGGCCGACGCCATCGCCGCGCGCTGCGGCGAGCCGCGCCTCGACCTCGTGGCCGGGGGCCCGGAGCGTCCTTGACCGCCACGGCACGGCTGAGCCTCGAGGACGTCTTCCGGGCGCGACGCGTCGTGTCCCGCCACCTGGCACCCACGCCGCTGCGCCCCGCCTTCTGCCTCCGCCCGCAGCCGGCCTGGCTCAAGCTGGAGTGCTGGCAGCCCACCGGGTCGTTCAAGGTCCGCGGCGCCATCAACCTTCTCGCCTCCCTCTCCGCGGAGCAGAGGCGCGCCGGGATCGTGGCGGCCTCCGCGGGGAACCACGCGCTGGGCGTGGCCTTCGCCGCCAGCATCGTGGGCGGCAACCTGCAGGCGACCCTCTTCGTGCCGCGCACCGCGCCCCGCGCGAAGGTGGACAAGCTGCGCTCGTTCCCCGTCACCGTCCGCGAGGACGGGGACACGTACGACGACGCGCATGCCCTCGCCCTGGCCCACGTCCAGGAGACGGGCGCCACCTACGTGCACGCCTTCGAAGACCCGCGCACGGCGGCCGGCCAGGGGACGGTGGCCCTGGAGATCCTCGAGGAGATGCCCGAGGTCGGCACGATCGTGGTGCCCGTGGGAGGCGGCGGCCTCATCTCGGGCATGGCGGCGGCGGTGAAGGACCGCGCGAAGGGCGTGCGCATCGTGGCCGTCCAGCCGGAGGCCTCGCCTTCGCTGCGCGAGTCCATCCGCCAGGGAAGGGCGCTCCTGGAGTACCCGGCCGGGCCCACGCTGGCCGATGGGCTGGCGGGCGGGATCGGCGAGATCGTCTTTGCCCACCGCGATCTGATCGACGAGGTGGTGGTCGTGCCCGAGGCGGCCATCGAGGACGCGATCGTGGACCTCCTCGGGCAGGACCAGGTCGTGGCCGAGGGGTCCGGCGCCGTGGGCGTGGCCGCGCTGCGTGCCGGGCTCGTGCAGTCCGCGGCGGACGGGCGGCCGGTCGTCGCCGTCGTGACGGGCGGCAACATCGACGCCGCGGTCCTGGCCCGCCTGCTCCAGCGGCGGTTTTGAGGATCGACTCTCGCGCCGACCGCTGGTTCGCCGCCGCGGCGGGGACGGTGGCCTTCGTGGCCGCGGCGGGCCTGGGCGGCCTCTTGTTCGGGGAGCGCGGCGGCCTGGCCGGCGGCGTCCTGGGCCTGGGCCTCGGCCTGGGTCTGCGCCGCGCGCTGGGCCTGCGCGCCGAGCGCCGGCGCGCGCTCCTGGCCGCGCCGTTCCCCGACGCCTGGCGCCGCTTCCTGCTCGAGCGCTGCGATCCCTACCATCGGCTCCCGGCGGACCTGCGCGCGCGCTTCGAGGACGACCTGCGCCTCTTCGTGGCGGAGAAGCGCGTGACCGGCGTCGGCATCGACGCCTCCGAGGAGCTGCGGCTGCTGGTGGCCGCCTCGGCGGTGACGCTGTCCGTGGGCTGGCCGGACTACGAGTGGGACCGCCTGACCGAGGTCCTGCTCTACCCCCAGGACTTCGACCGTGACTACGGCTTCGAGATGCGGGAGCTGTCCGGCCAGGCGCACGGCTGGGGCACGGTGATCCTCTCCTCGCCCGCGCTCCGGGAGAGCTTCGCCCACCCCGACGACGGGTATCACGTCGGCATCCACGAGTTCGCGCACCTGGTGCAGATGGACCAGGCGCGGTTCGCCGAGATCCCGCCCGGCCTGGGCCCCACCCGCAGCCGAGAGTGGAGCGAGCTGGTAGAGGCGGAGATGGGCCGGATCCAGCGCGGCAAGTCCGCCCTCGATCCCTACGCGGCGGAGAACGCGGTCGAGTTCCTGGCGGTGGCCGTCGAGGCCTTCTTCGAGATCCCGCTCGAGCTGCGCGGCCGGCACCGCGAGGTCTACGCCATCCTCGCGGCCTATTTTCGACAGGACCCCGCAGCCTGGGACGAGGCGAGGGGACTGTGAAGGACGACCGGCCGTGAGACTGGACGTGGCCTTGATACGGAGCCATCCGGGACTCTCTCGCCGGAAAGCGCAGGAAGTCATCGAGAAGGGACAAGTGACGGTAGACGGAACGACCGTCTTGGACAAGGGTCGCGCGGTCAGTGAAAGCGCGACCCTTGTCTGGGATCCAAACCGCAAGGCCCGCCGGCGGGCGCGGATCTCGCTCGGCGTCCTCCACGAGGACGACTCGGTCCTGATCGTGGACAAGCCGGCCGGGCTGCTCGCCGTCCCGACGTCACCGGAGGCCGAGGAGGAGGACACCGCGCTCCTGCGCGTGCGGGACTACATCCGGCACAAGACGCCGCGCCGGCCCTACGTCGGGGTCGTGCACCGGATCGACCGCGACACCTCGGGAGCGCTGGCCTTCGCGCTGGATCCCCCCGCCCGCGCCGCGCTGCGCGCGCTCTTCACGGAGCACCGCATCGAGCGCCGCTACGCCGCCATCGTCCAGGGCGATCCCCGCGGCGACCGCGGGCAGGTCGACCTGCCCATCCACGACGCCTACGAGGGTGGGCGCCGGCGCGTGGCCCGTCCGGGCGAGCCCTCGCGGCCGGCCTTGACGCTGTGGACCGTGGTGGAGCGCTTCCCCGGCGCGGCCCTGCTGGACGTTGAGCTCAAGACGGGACGCCAGCACCAGATCCGCGTCCACCTCGCGCACCTGGGCATGCCGATCCTCGGGGATCCGGTCTACGGCCGGGCGGCCCGCGCCGCCACCACCCCGCGCATCCCCGCGCCGCGCCAGATGCTCCACGCGCGGCTGCTCGCCTTCGACCATCCCTCGTCGGGGCGGCCCGTGCGCGCGGAGAGCCCGGCGCCTCCGGACTTCCGGGCCGCGCTCGCGGCCCTGCGCGCCCTATCGGGGCGGGCTCGAGGCGGCCGGGCTCGGCGAGGCTGACGCGCCCGGGAGCGCGGGCCCGAACTGGACCAGCTTGGCCTGGATGCGGTCGTGGATCCAGTGCGGGTCCCACCATTCGCGCGCGTCCACCTGCTCGCCCT
>DAINRN010000341.1:1988-4575 GCA_036741815.1 Acidobacteriota bacterium | reverse complement strand
AGCGCCCCCGACTTTGACTGGGCCACGAAAAGGGACCTGCGCGCTTCCAGGGAGGCGAGCGGCCCCGCCTGCTTCTGGTACTGCGCGAGGACCTCGGCGCACCGCCGGAAGAAGCGCGCGTCGTCCTCCGAGCGGGCTTTCCGGGCGGCCAGCTCCACCGCCTTGTCAGCGCCGGTCACGCCGGTCAGGGTCGACAGGGCCGTCACGAAACCCGTCTGCTGGGTAGGTGTGAAGAAGGAGTTCGCCATGAGCGCCTTGCGTGTCGCCGGCGTGACGCCCAGGGCGGCCAGCTTCTTGTCGTTCATCTCCCGGAGGTCGGGGGCGGGGACGTCCCAGACGAGGTTGTTGACGCTGGCGACGGTGGAGGCCAGGGGGATCGGGTTCACCACGCTCATCGCGAGCCCTCCGGCGGACATGGCCATGGCCAGCTCGTCGAGCTTCTTCTGCAGCGCCGCGTTGTTGCTGTAGGGATCGATCTGGAACTGCTTCGCGATCCCTCTCTTGGCCTTGTTGGCACCGGTCACGCTCTTGGCCGCCTCGCCCGCCTTCTGCTCCGTGCTCTTCTGATCGGGCGCGTCGTCATCATCGTCCGTGACGGTGTCCGCGGCCGCCTCGCCCGCCTTCTTCCCCTTCTTGCCGACGCCCTTTACGAAGCGGCCCACGCCCTTGGGGATGCCCTCGACGGTCTCCTTCGGGTTGGTGGCCGCGTGCGCGACGGCCTTCCCCGTCTTCTTGGCCGACGCGGCCATGGCGCTGGCGAACGCCTCGCTCTTGCTGATCTCCTCGAGCTTGGCGAGCGCGGCGATCTCCTGCACGCGGACGGCGACCATCTCGTGGCCGCTCACGACGTATTCGCCGAAGTCCGACTGGATCGTGAAGCGCGGCATGTAGTCGTCGACGGGGACCGCGTCCTGGACCTTGAAGCGCGGTCCAGAGAGGAGCGGCGCGGGAAGCACCTTGGACGCGCTCTGGACCGGGGCCGGCTCGTAGTCGGCGGCCTGCGTGAGCGAGGGTAGGGCGCTCGTGACGCCCAGGAGAACGACGGCGCTGGCGATCCCGGCACGGGGCTGTTTCATGAGTGGATTCGACTCTAGGATCCGCCCCTTGGCTTGTCAAGGCTGGCCAGCGCGGACTCGAGGACGTCCAATCCCTCGTCGAGCTCCTCGTCCGTGATCACCAGCGGCATGAGCGTCCGCACGACGTTGCCGTAGGTGCCCGCGGTGATGGTGACGAGCCCGCGCTCGTAGCAGGCCCGGGACAGGGCCGCCGTCTCCTCTTTCGCGGGCTCGCGGGTGGCGTGGTCCCGCACCAGCTCCAGGCCCCACATCGCGCCGAGGCCCCGGACGTCGCCGAGGATCGGGAAGCGCTCGCGCCAGCGCGCGGTGCGGGCCTGCACGGCGCGCCCGATGGCCTCGGCGCGGGCGAACAGCCGGCCCGTGGCCAACTCGTCCAGGACCGCGTGGGCGGCGGCGATTGACACCGGGTTGCCGCCGAAGGTGCTGCCCAGCCCGCCCACGCCGGCGGCGTCCATGACCTCCGCGCGGCCGGCGATCGACGCCAGGGGCAGGCCTCCCGCGATGGACTTGGCCGCGATGAGGATGTCGGGCGCGACGCCCGTGTGCTCGACCGCCCACTGCCGGCCCGTGCGCCCGAAGCCGGTCTGCACCTCGTCGGCGATCAAGAGGATGCCGTGGCGCGCGGTCAGCTCGCGCAGGCGGGGGAGCCAGTCCCCGGGCGGGACCACGAAGCCGCCCTCGCCCAGGACCGGCTCCGCGATGACGGCCGCGACCTGCTTCGCCTCCACGTAACGCCGGAAGACGTCCTCCAGGACGTCCACGCAGTGCAGGCGGCAGGAGGGATACGTCAGGTTGTAGGAGCAGCGGTAGCAGTAGCCGTAGGGCACGCGGTAGACCTCCGGCGCGAACGGCCCGAACCCGGCCTTGTAGGGGTGGACCTTCGAGGTCAGGCTCATGGCCAGGAGCGTGCGGCCGTGGAAGCCGTCCTCGAAGGCGAGCACGGCGGGGCGCCCCGTGGCCGCGCGCGCGATCTTCACCGCGTTCTCCACCGCCTCCGCCCCGGAGTTCACGAAGAGCGTCTTCTTGGGGAAGTCTCCCGGCACCAGCGCGTTCATCCGCTCCGCGAGGCGGACGTAGCCCTCGTAGGGCGTCACGTGGAAGCAGCCGTGGGTGAGCGACGACAGCTGCCCGGCCGCCGCGCGCACGACGGCTTCGTTCGAGTGCCCCACGTTCAGGCAGCCGATGCCGCCCGCGAAGTCCAGCAGCCGGTTGCCGTCCACGTCCACGAGCCTCGCCCCGCGGCCTTCCTTGACGAAGATCGGCGTGGCGTTGTACGGTCCGCGCGCGACCGCGGCTTCGCGGCGCGCCATGAGGGCGCGCGATCCGGGTCCGGGGATCTCCGTCTTTAGCTCGATAGCGCTCATGTCCTCACGCCGGGCTCGCGTGCGGGTGGCGGTCCTCGGCGGGGCCGGGGCCATGGGCCGCGCCGTCGTCCACGATCTGCACCGCTCCGGACGCCGCGTCCTCATCCTCGACCGCGACGTTGCCGCCGCGCGCAGGGTGAGCGTGCG
>DAINRN010000341.1:0-1978 GCA_036741815.1 Acidobacteriota bacterium | reverse complement strand
CCGGGGTCGGTTCGGCCGATGTGGGGGACACCGGCCGGCTGGCGCGCGCGCTGCGCGGCGCCGCCGTCCTCGTCAACTGCGCGCCCTACCGTTTGAACCTGGCCGTGATGGACGCCGCCCTCGATGCCGGCTGCCATTACGTGGACCTCGGCGGCCTCTTCCACGCCACCCGCCGCCAGCTCCGCCGCGGCGGCGAGTTCCGGCGCGCGGGGCTGCTCGCGGTGCTGGGGATGGGCAGCGCGCCCGGCCTGACCAACCTCTTCGCGCGCGCCGCGGCGGACACCCTGCGCCGGGTGCGCTCGATCCGCATCTACAACGGCGGCGGGAGCGGCGATCCTGACCCCGACCCCCTCGCCCTCGGCTTCTCGCCCGCCACCGTCCTCGACGAGCTGACCGAGCCGCCAGTGGTGTTCTTGCGGGGCCGGTTCGAGACGGCCGAGCCTCTTTCCGGTTCCGAAAGGATCCGTTTTGATCTGGGCACACAGCACGTTCACCTGTCGCTCCATTCCGAAGTGGCCACGCTGCCCGTGGCCTATCGGCGAAAGGGCCTGCGCGAGTGCTTCTTCAAGGTAGCCCACGACCCCCGCCAGCTCGCGCTGCTGCGCGGCATGGTCGCCCTCGGCCTGGCCGATCCGCGGGCGGGGAAGTTCGGCGTGGCCCCCCGCGACGTGCTCGTGGACCTCCTGGAGAGGCGGGCCGCCGGCGCGAGCGACCGCGACGACCTGCTCGTGGCCGTGGACGGCGAGGACGATCGCGGACCGGTCACGGTCCGCACGGAGATGGTCGCGCGGCCCCAGGCGCGTCCCCCCCTCTCCGGTGTGGCCCGCGACACCGGGTTCCCGGCCGCCATCGTGGCCGGCCTCATCGCGGACGGAGCGATTGCGGCCCGCGGCGTGCACGCGCCCGAGGGCTGCGTGCCCGTGCCTCCGGTGATGGCGGCCCTGGCCCGCCGGGGGATGAAGCCGCGCACCACGCGCCGCAGGCACTGAGCCCTACTTCATCTCCCGGGCGATCTCGTCGAAGACCTCGAGCATCCGCGTCACGTCGCGCTCCTCGTGCATGGCGGACACCGTCCACTGCTCGTCGTAGCACTGGGCCTGCGGGATCACGCCGCGGTTCAGGTTCATGTGCCAGTAGCGCCAGAAGGAGTCGAAGTCCTGGTCCAGCCACTCGCGGTAGTTGGTGGGCGGGGTCTTGCGCCAGAAGACCGTCCCGTTGGCGCCGAGGTTCACCGCGCACCAGGGCAGAGAGTACTTCTTGATGATCCGGTTGTGGCCCTCGGCCAGGGCGTCGCCCAGCGCGGCCGTCCGCGGGTAGAGGTCCTTGACCAGCACGCGCTCGAGGGCGGCGATGCAGGCGCTGGTGGCCAGCGGGTTGCTCGCGTAGGTGCCGGCGTGGAACGAGCGGAAACCCGCGATCTCGTCCATGATCGCGCGGCTCGCGCCGAAGGCGCCCAGGGGCAGGCCGCCGCCGATGGCCTTGGCCAGGCACACGATGTCCGCCTTCACCTTGTAGCGCTCCTGGGCCCCGGCCCAGGCGAGCTTGGCGCCCGTCTTCACCTCGTCGAAGACGAGGAGGCAGCCGAACTCGTCGCACAGCGCGCGCAGCTCCTGCAGGAACCCGTCGCGCGGGCCCACCACGCCGAGGTTCATCATGATGGGCTCGACGATGACCGCGGCCACCGCGTTCTCGTGTCTCTCCAGCAGATCACGCACGCTCTGGGCGTCGTTCCAGGTCGCGACCAGGGTGTTCTCGATGCTCAAGGCGGGGATGCCGTGGCCGACGGCCAGCGGCTTGGGGTGGCGCGCGTGGCCGACCTTGGCCTTCGGCGGCTTCACGGAGACGAGCACGGTGTCGTGGCCGCCGTGGTACCCGCCCTCGAACTTCAGGACCTTGTCGCGCCCCGTGTACGAGCGCGCGAGGCGCAGGGCGTGCATGGTCGCCTCGGAACCGGAGTTGACGAAGCGCATCTGCTCGA
>DAINRN010000340.1:0-4580 GCA_036741815.1 Acidobacteriota bacterium | reverse complement strand
GTCTCGGCGTCATCCGGCTGGGCGGCCAGCGCCTGCTCCGCCTCGCGCGCGGCGTCCGCAGGCTTTCCGGACTCGAGGAGGACCTGGGCCAGCAGCGTACGGCCGGCGGCGTTGCCGGGGTCGAGTAGGGTCGCGCGGCGTAGCTCGGCCTCCGCCTCGGGCCAGCGGCGCCGCTGCGCGAGGATCGCGCCGGCCGCGCGCCGGGCGGTGGCGGCCTGCGTGGCGGGCAGGTCCATGGTCAGGGCGCGCCGGAGGTCGGCCAGGGCCAGGTCGTCTTCCCGGAGCTTGCGGTAGAGCAGCCCGCGTCCCCAGTAGAGCAGGGCGGTCGGCCCCTTCTTCTCGGCTTCCGCATAAGCGGCCAGGGCAAGGTCGACCTCGCCCGTCTCCGTCCGCGCCGCCGCCGTCAAGAGAAGCACCTCGGCGTTCTCGGGCGCCGCCGTGCGCGCGTGCTCGAGGATCACCAGCGCCTCTTTCGGCTTCTTCTCCCCGATGAGGTAGTTGGCGAAGCCGATGGAGTCTTCGACGTGCAGGGCGGCGTCGCCGCCGGGCGGAGCGGACCTCCACGCCTCGCGCGCCTTCAGCCGGCGGAACTCCGCGAACTGCTTCGCGGCGTCGGCCTCGCGGCCCAGGGCCGAGTAGACCCGGCCCAGCTCGTAGCGCGCCCCCGCGTAATCGGGATCCAGCGAGACCGCCTTCTCGAGGAGGCGCAAGGCGGCGGGCTGGCTGCCCCGGCGAAGCTCGACGGTCCCCAGCCAGTAGAGGGCCTCGACGGAGGCGGGGTCGCTCTGCAGCGCCTGCTCGAACTCCGCCTTCGCCTTCGCCAGGTCCCCCTCGCCCAGCCATGTCCAGCCGGTCAGGAAGTGGGCGCCGGCGTGCCCGGGCTCGAGGCGGAGGCAGGCGCCCGCCCGCTGCCGCGCGTCCGCGAACCTCCCCATGTGGTGGTAGGTCCGCGCGAGGAGCAGGAGCGGCTCGCAGCTCTTCGCATCCAGCGCCGCCAGCCGCTCGAGGGCCTCCGCCGCTTCGGGGTAGGCGCCGCGTTTGTAGCTCGCCTCGTAAGAGGCCCGCAACGCTTCGCGGTCCTTGGGGTCCCGCTCGCGCAAGGCGTCGAAGGCCCGCGCGGCCTCCTCGTACCGTCCGGCCGCCATCAACGCGCGCGCGATCTCCCGCGGGGGACCCGGGGCGTCCGGCTGCGCGCCCTGCAGCTCGCGGTAGGCGGCCAGCGCCGCGTCGTAATCCTTCGCGTCCACGGCGAGGGCGGCGCGCAGCTCCCGCGCGGCCTGGTCGTTCGGCGACCGCTCGAGGAACGTCGCCAGGTGCCGGCGCGCGTCCGCGAAGCGGCCCAGCCGCCTCTCCACGGCGGCCAGGCCGTAGTAGGGCTCGGTGAGGGACGGATCGATCTGGATCGCGCGGGCAAGCTCCTCGCGGGCCTCCTTCAGCCGGCCCAGCGCGGAAAGGGACCGGCCCCGCAGCGCGTGGACTTGCGCCGAGTCCGGGGCGATCGACACCGCGTGCTGGAGGACCGGATAGGCCTCGAAGACGCGCCCCCCCGAGGTGAGGACGTCCGCCATGCCGAGCAGCGACGGCAGGTGGTTGCGGTCGATCTTCACGGCGGCGCGGAACTCGGCCAGGGCCTGCTGCTCCTGCCCGGCGCGCAGCGCCTCCATCCCCGCCGCGTGATGGCCCTCGGCCGTCTGGGGGCCGCCTTCGCCGGGCGCGGCCGCGGCCAGCGCGGCGCACACGAGCCAGGCCGCGGCCTTCATTGCGGCGGGCGCAGGCCCTCGTCCTCGGACACCACCACCACGCGGTCGATGGGGACCTCGCTGAAGCTCTGCTTCGCCCCGCTCGGCCACTTCACCTCGAGGAGGTCGACCTTCGCGGCGGTGCCCAGGCCGAAACGGGCCCGCGGGTCGTTCGCGGAGGCGAAGGATCCGCTGGTCCTCACCTCCCGGACCTGCTCCCGGCCGCCGGCGCGGAGGCGGATCCACGCGCCGATCCCGTCACGGTTCGAGCGTGATCCGATCGTGCGGACCGTGAGCCAGTGGTGCGCGTTGCGGGTGGTGTTGTGCAGGAGCGCCACCCCCTCGTCCATGTTCACCACGACGGCGTCCGTCCGGCCGTCGTCGTCGTAATCGCCGAAGGCGACGCCGCGGCTGGACTGGACCAGCTTCATGCCCGACCCCGCGCCGGCCGTGACGTCGGTGAAGGTGCCGTCGCCGAGGTTCCGCAGCACCTGGTTCTGCTGCGCGTAGGTCTCGTGCGGCAGGCGCGCGGCGTCCACCTGCGGGTAGACGTGGCCGCTGGCCACGAACAGGTCCAGCCACCCGTCGTTGTCCAGGTCCTGGAACCCGGTGCCCCAGCTCAGGCGGTTGAAGCTGACCTGCCCGATCTTCGCCGCGTAGGTCACGTCGGAGAAGCGGAGGTTGCCGTCGTTGTGGTAGAGGGTCTTGTAGTCGTCCTGGAAGGTCGTGACGAACAGGTCCAGCCGGCCGTCGCCGTCGTAGTCCCCGGCGTCCACGCCCATCCCCGCCTGAGCCCGGCCCTCCTGGCTGTAGCCGGTCCCGGAGTGAAGCGACACGTCCTCGAAGGTCCCGTCGCCCCGGTTGCGGTACAGCGCCTGGATGGTCGAGTCGCTCGCCACGTAGAGGTCGGTCCACCCGTCGGCGTCCAGATCGGCCGCCACCACGCCCAGGCTCTTCAGCTCGGCGCTGACCAGGCCGGCCGCGCGGGTCACGTCCTTGAAGGTGCCGTCGCCGTTGTTGTGGTAGAGGACGTTCTCGTCTCCCGCGACGCCCGTGGGGCCGCAGAAGACGCGCAGGCCCTTCCAGAAGCAGAAGGGCGACACCCGGTCGAGGTAGGGCCGGTCGAACTTCACGTAGTTCGCCGCGAAGAGGTCCAGCCGCCCGTCGTTGTCGTAGTCGAAGAACGCCGCGGAGACGGAGGCGCGCGGCCCTCCGCCCACGCCCGCCCGGGCGGTGACGTCGCCGAAGGTCCCGTTGCCGTTGTTGCGATAGAGCCGGTTGCCTTCGAGGATGGTGGTCACGTAGAGGTCGGCGAAGCCGTCGTTGTCGTAGTCGCCGGCGGCCACGCCGCTGCCCCAGTAGCCGCCCCGCAGGCCGGACTCCGCGGTGACGTCCGTGAAGCCGCCCTGGCCGTCGTTGCGGTAAAGGCGGTTGCCCGGCCCCGGCTCGCCCTTCGCCTGGCGCTCGAGCGTGGATCCGTTGGCGATGAAGAGGTCCATGTCGCCGTCCGCGTCGTAGTCCAGCCAGGCCGCGCCGTTGCCCGTGGACTCGATGATGTAGGGCTTGCCGGGGCTGCCGAAGAGGTTCCGATAGTCGAGCCGCGCGCCCGCCGTGGCGTCCTCGAGCTGGATCGCCGCCGGCTCTTCAGGGCCCGCGGCGGAGGCCGGAGCGCCGTCGCGAAGGGCGGCGAGGCCGAGGAGCGCGGCGCCGGAAGCGGCGGCGATCCCGGCCCTGGCGCTCGCCGTCGCGGGTCTGGCCATCCCGGCATCGATCATAAGCGATTCGTCGTGCCGCCCGCCGCGGGCCGATGCCCCGCCGCTGCTAACATGCGCCGATGGGCCGGGGCCGGTCGAAGCGTCTGCCGCTGGGGCTGACTGTGCTCGTGGCGGCAGTGGCCGCCGCCGCCGTCGTGCGGTGTCGCCGCGAGGAGCCGCCCGCGAAGCCGCGAGAGGCCGCCCGCAACGTCCTGCTGATCACGCTCGACACGACGCGGGCGGACCGCCTGGGGTGTTACGGCCACGCGGGCGCGCGCACGCCCCGTCTCGACCGCCTCGCCGCGGAGGGCGTGCGCTTCGAAAACGCCTTCGCCGACGCCCCCATCACGCTGCCCTCCCACGCCTCGATCCTCACCGGCCTCCACCCCTTCGCGCACGGCGTCCGCAACAACGGCAACTTCACCCTTCCCGCCCGCTTCGACACGATGGCCACGGTCCTGGACGGACGCGGCTATCGGACGGCGGCCTTCGTCAGCTCCTTCGTCCTGGACCGGCGATACGGGCTGGCCCGCGGCTTCGACACCTACGACGACCGGACCGACGAGCCGGAAGACCCCGGCTGGAACCCGGAAGCGGAGCGCCGGGGCGACCGGACCGTGCTCGCCTGCAACCGCTGGCTGGACGCGTACGCGGCGGAGCGCGCCGGGGCCCCATTCTTCGTCTGGCTGCACCTCTACGACCCGCACGAGCCCTACCGTCCGCCGCCGCCGTTCCTCGAGCCGTTCGCCGGCCGTCCGTACGACGGCGAGATCGCCTTCGCCGACGCCGCGGTGGGCTCGGTGCTCGACCGGCTGGAGCGCCTCGGCCTCCTGGACGGGTCCCTCGTCGCGGTGGTCGCCGATCACGGCGAGAGCCTCGGGGACCACGGCGAGGAGACCCACTCGATGTTCCTCTACGACGGCGTGCTCCGCGTGCCGATGCTCCTGTGGCGGCCCGGCGTTGTCCCCGCGGGAAAGACGGTATCGTCGCCGGTCCGGACCGTGGACCTGGCGCCGACCATCCTCGACCTTCTGGGCGGGCCGCCGCTGGGGGCGGCGCACGGCCGCAGCCTTCGCAACGCGATCTC
>DAINRN010000339.1:0-4596 GCA_036741815.1 Acidobacteriota bacterium | reverse complement strand
CGCCTACGAGAGCCTGATCGACCAGGAGCACCACGTGGCCCTGGTCATGGGCGAGATCAAGCCCGAGGACAAGGTCCTGGTGCGTGTGCACTCTCAGTGCCTGACGGGCGACATCTTCGCCTCCTCACGCTGCGACTGCGGAGACCAGCTGCACCAGGCCCTGGAGACGATCGCGGGCGTGGGGCAGGGCGTGCTGCTCTACCTGCGGCAGGAGGGGCGCGGGATCGGGCTCGTGCACAAGATCATGGCCTACCAGCTCCAGGACCAGGGACGGGACACGGTGGAGGCCAACGAGGCCCTGGGCTTCAAGCCCGACCAGCGCGACTACGGCATCGGCGCGCAGATCCTGGCCGAGCTCGGCCTGCACCAGATCCGGCTGCTCACCAACAACCCGCGGAAGTTCGTCGGTCTCGAGGGCTACGGCCTGGAGATCGTGGGCCGGCTGCCCATCGAGATCCCTCCCTCCGACGCGAGCCGGCGGTACCTGAAGACGAAGAAGGAAAAGCTGGGCCACATCCTTCGCAGGGTATGAACCGACAGGCATCGAGCAGCGAGGCGCTGCGATCAGTGCCAGGGATGGTTCGTAGCAGCGGAGCGCGGGATTCATTCCCGCGCGGAGCGGATGGGGGGGAGCGCGAAGCGCGCGGGGGGGTGCTTCCGGGCGTGTTACCCCCCCGTATTGCCTAATGATCCAAGAGTTTCTCAAGCACGTCTCGCTGTTCCGGGAGCTGGACGAAGAGGAGCTCGCCCAGGTCCTGATGGTGGGGCTGGTCAAGCGCTACCCCGCGGGCGCGATCATCCTCGCGGAAGGCACGGCCGGGGGCCGGCTGCAGATCATCCACGAGGGCCAGGTCCGGATCAGCAAGGTCGTCCCCGGCGTGGGCGAGGAGGCGCTCGCCATCCTCCGGCCGGGCGATTTCTTCGGCGAGGTCGAGTTCCTCGACGGCTCGCCGGCCTCCGCCCAGGCCATCGCGCACTCGGACTGCGAGATCCTGTCCGTGCCCCACGCCGAGATCGAGAACCTCATGCGGAGCTGCCCGGAGCTGAGCGCCAAGCTGCTGTGGGCACTGGCCCGCACGCTGGCCGCGCGGCTGCGGGACACGAACCAGAAGCTGGCCGGCCTGTTTGCCATCTCCCAGGGCTTCTGACGCCCCTAACTTCCGATCGCTGCGGGCTTTAGGGTTTGACAACTTCCGCCTCACTACCATAAGATCGCTCGTTACCTTCGTGCCCTGCGTGCGTGCCGACGCCCTCCACGGCTTCGTGCGCCCGCGGGGTGGTGGAGATTCGTGTTCGAAACCCTGAGTGACAAACTACAGTCGGTCTTCCGCACCCTCCGCGGGTTCGGGAGCCTGAGCGAGGGCGACGTCGACGCCGCGCTCCGCGAGATCCGGCTGGCCCTGCTCGAGGCCGACGTCCACTTCAAGGTGGTCAAGGAGTTCCTCGACCGGGTGCGCGTCCGGGCCACGGGCCAGGACGTGCTCAAGAGCCTGACCCCGGGCCAGGCGGTGGTCCGCGTGGTGCGCGACGAGATGGTGGCGCTGCTCGGCGGCGACGAGGCCGCGCGCCTGCGCACGTCGCCGCGGCTGCCCTCCGTGGTGCTCATGACCGGCCTGCAGGGATCGGGCAAGACCACGACCAGCGCCAAGCTCGGGAAGTGGCTGGCCAAGGCGGGCCATCACCCGCTGCTCGTCTCCACGGACGTCTATCGTCCCGCCGCCCGCGACCAGCTCCGCGTGGTGGGTGGTCAGGCCGGCCAGCCCGTCCATCATCCGGAGGGACTCTCCGACCCCCGCGCCATCCTCCGCTCGGCCCTGGCCGAAGCCCGCTCCGTGGGACACGAGTTCGTCATCGTGGACACGGCCGGGCGGCTGCACATCGACGACGAGCTCATGAACGAGCTGCAGGAGCTGAAGGCCATCGCGGAGCCGAGCGAGGTCCTCTACGTGGCCGACGCCATGACCGGGCAGGACGCGGTGAAGAGCGCCGCGGAGTTCCAGCGGCGCGTCGGCATCACCGGCATCGTCCTCAGCAAGCTGGACGGCGACGCGCGCGGCGGCGCCGCCCTCTCCGCCGCCGCCGTCACGGGATGCCCGGTCAAGTTCGCGGGCACCGGCGAGCGCGTGGACGAGCTGGAGCCCTTCCAGGCGGAGCGGATGGTCGGCCGCATCCTGGGGATGGGCGACGTGCTGGGCCTCATCGAGCGGGTCGAGGAGACGGTGGACCGCGAGAAGGCCGAGGCCATGGCCCGGAGGATCCGCAGGAGCGAGTTCACCCTCGAGGACTACCGCGACCAGTTCGCGCAGGTCCGCAAGATGGGGCCGCTCGACCAGGTCCTGGCCATGATCCCGGGGCTGGGCTCCGCCGCCAAGGGCGTGGACACCGCGGCGGGGGAGCGCGAGATGCTCCGGACCGTGGCCATCATCGACTCCATGACCCCCGCGGAGCGCAGGGACCCCTCGCTCCTCAACGGGAGCCGGCGCAAGCGCATCGCCCGCGGGAGCGGCACCGGTGTCGAAGACGTCAACCGCCTGCTCAAGCAGTTCGTGCAGGCGCGCAAGCTCATGAAACAGCTGGGGGGCGGCGGGGACAAGGCGCTCCGGCGCCTGGCCGCGCGCATGCCCCAGCTTCGCTAACGAAGGGGAAGGTTCAATAGATGCTGGCGATCAGGTTGAGACGGACGGGCTCCACGAAGCGGCCGTATTACCGGGTGGTGGTGGCCGATTCCCGCGAGCCGCGCGACGGACGCTTCGTGGAGGTGCTGGGCCATTACGATCCGCGCCGCGATCCCGCGGTGGTGAAGATCGACGCCGACCGGGCGCTGTACTGGATCGGCAAGGGGGCCCGTGCCTCGGATACCGTGCGCAGCCTGCTGAAGAAGAGCAAGAAGGCGGCCTCGGAGGCGAAGTAGCGTGAAGGCCCTCCTCGAGAACTTCACCCGCGCGCTCGTGGACGAGCCCGCAGGCGTGCACGTCGACGAGCGCACGGAGGACGGCGTCGTCTTCCTGGACCTCGAGGTGGCGGAGCCCGACCGCGGGAAGGTCATCGGCAAGCGCGGGGCTACGGCGGACGCCCTGCGCACGCTGCTGGACGCCGTGGCCCGGCGGCGCGGGGTGGAATGCGACATGGAGGTCGTGGACTGATGGCGGCACGGCCCTTCGCCGATCTGGTGGCCATCGGCCGCGTGGTCAAGCCGCAAGGCCGCAAGGGCGAGGTCCTCGTGGACCCGCTCTCCGACCGCCCGGACCGCTTCCCCGCCCTCCGCGCCGCCTACGTCCCCGGCCCCGACGGCGGCTCCCGCGCGGTTGCGGTGGAGTCCGTCTGGCCGCACAAGGGCCGCTTCGTCCTGAAGCTCCGGGGCGTGGACTCCATCGACGCGGCCGAAGGTTACCGCGGCCTCGAGCTGCGGATCGGCGAGGAAGAACTGGCCGCGCTGCCCCCGGGCTCGTACTACCATCACCAGCTCAAGGGCCTGCGCGTCCAGGACGCCGAGGGCCGGAGCCTGGGCGTGGCCGCGGAGCTGCTGGAGACGGGCGGGGCCGCGCCCGTCCTGGTCGTGCGCGGACCGCGCGGAGAGCTGCTCGTTCCGCTGGCCGAGGACTTCGTCCGCCGCGTCGACCTCGAGGGTGGGAGCATCGTGGTGGCGGTTCCGGAGATGCTCGATGTTGAGCGTTGACGTGGTCACGATGTTCCCGCAGATGTTCGACGGCCCCCTGGCCGAGGGCATCGTCCACCGCGCCTGCGAGAAGGGCGTGGCCCGCATCCAGGTCCACGACCTCAGGGTTTTCACCGACGACCGGCGCCGCACCCTGGACGACACCCCGTTCGGCGGAGGGCCGGGGATGGTCATGAAGGCGGAGCCTTTCTTCCGGGCAGTGGAGGCGGTCCTGCCCGAGGGCCCGGGCCCGCGCCGCGCAGTCGTGCTCCTCTCCCCCCGCGGGAGCCGGTTCGACCAATCGACCGCCGCGCGCTTCGCCGAGCTCGACCGTCTGGTGCTGCTCTGCGGGCGCTACGAGGGCGTGGACGAGCGCGTCCGCGAGTGCGTGGCCACCGAGGAGCTGAGCCTGGGCGACTTCGTGCTCACGGGCGGAGAGGTGGCGGCCCTGGCCGTGATCGAGTCCACCGTGCGCCTCCTGCCCGGCGCGCTGGGCGACGAAGGCTCTGCGGACGCCGATTCCTTCTCCGACGGCATCCTGGACTTCCCGCACTACACCCGGCCCGCCGAGGCCCGCGGGATGGCCGTTCCGCCCGTGCTGCTCTCGGGGGACCACGACCGCATCCGCCGCTGGCGCCGCAAGGAGGCCCTGCGCGCGACCCGGGAGCGCCGGCCCGACCTGTTGGAGAAGGCGCCCCTCACCGGCGAGGACCGCGCCCTCCTCCGCGAGATCGAGAGCGAGATCGAGGACGGGCGCGCGCCCGCCGTTTCCGCAGGACCATTCAATCGAGGAATGAGACAATGAATCCCATCGACACCATCGAGGCCGGGGACCTGAAGAAGGACCTCCCCCGTCTCACGCCCGGGGATACCGTCCGCGTCCACGTGCGGGTCAAGGAGACCTCCGTCAAGGAGGAGATCAAGGGCAAGCCCAAGGAGAC
>DAINRN010000338.1:0-4623 GCA_036741815.1 Acidobacteriota bacterium | reverse complement strand
GCAGCAGAACACCTACCACGCCGGGCGCTACACGGCGAACATGTGCGTCTGGGACTCGCGGCCCGAGCACGCGCTGCAGTGCATCGCGTTCGTCGTGGACGCGAAGTAGGCATCGGGATGCTCGCCGCCGCCGTCCTGGCCGCCGCCCTGGCCGACGCTCCCGCGGGCGTCGTCACCGACATGACGCCGGCCCTCATGGAGCAGGCGCTCCAGGAGGGCCGGGTCAAGGCCAAGTCCGGCCTCCTGAGCGGCCTGTTCGGCAAGGTCTCGCTGCCGGGGCAGTACCCGCAGGGCGGCCGCAAGAAGTCGTGCTTCCTGATGACGCCCTACAGCCGCGTCGTCTTCGCCTCCCACCTCGCCTTCAACGAGAACCGGGCCCTCACCGCCCCGCGCGTGGATCGGGCCCTCCTGGAGCCCGAGCTGTGGGTGGTGTGCTCGCCCATCACGCACAGCAACGAGGGCCCCTCGGACGTGCGCACCATCGCGCTGGTCGCGGGCGACCGCGCGGTGCCCGCCCTGCACACGGAAGTCTCCCAGGAGCTCTACCGGGACAGGTTCGGATTCACCTACCCGGCCGTCGGAATGACGGCGATCTTCCCGCTCTCCGGGGCGCGGCCCGGCGGCGAGCTCCACGTGATCTACAGCGACGGCGACGAGGCGAAGATCAAGGTGGACCTCACCGGCGTGCGCTGACGAATCAGGTCGCGCGGCTCGCATCGCTCCGGACAGTCTAGAAGCGCGTCCTATAATTCGATTCTCTGGGGGATGGAATGCGTACAACTCGTTGGACGTGGTTGATCCTCGTCGCGTCCTCGTCGTCCCTGGCCGCCGCTGACCCCAACTGGTCGCAGTGGCGCGGGCCCGACGGCCAGGGCGTCTCCCGTGAGGCCGGCGTGCCGCTGGAGTGGGGAGAAGGCAAGAACGTGGCCTGGAAGACGCCGATACCGGGGCGTGGCCACTCGTCGCCGATCGTGTGGGGCGACCGCCTGTTCCTGACCACGGCGGTGGAGGGCGAGGTCGTGCCGGGCGCGAAGCCCGTGAAGCACTTCGAGAGCGGCCAGGAGTTCACGCATCCCGATGGCGTCGGCGCCGACCACAAGCAGGCGCTGAAGGTCCTGGCCCTGGATGCGCGGACCGGGCAGATCCTCTGGGAGCGCGTGGCCTGGGAGGGAGCGCCCTATGACACCCGGCACCGGCGCGGGAGCTACGCCTCGCCCACGCCGGTGACGGACGGCGAGCGCGTCTACGCCTACTTCGGGGCCGAAGGGCTGTACGCCTACGACATCAACGGCAACCTGGCCTGGAAGTGGTGGCCGGGCGGCATCGCGACCTTCGGCGTCGGCGTGGGCACCTCGCCGGTCTTCTACAAGGACGTGGTGATCCTCCAGTGCGACGAGGACGAGGGCAAGGCCTCGTTCATCGTCGCGCTCCACAAGGTGACGGGCAAGGAGGTCTGGCGCGCGTCGCGCAAGGTGCAGCTCAGCTGGGCCACCCCGGTCCTCGTGCGTGCGGGCGGCCGCGACGAGCTGGTTACGGAGGGGACGGAGCACGTGATCGCCTACGACCCCGCCACCGGCGCGGAGCTCTGGCGGGTCAAGGGCCTGGACAGCAACGCGGTGCCCTCGCCCGTGGCGGTGGGCGACATCGTGGTCGTGAGCGCGGGCTACCCGAACAAGATCGCGATGGCCGTGCGCGCGGGCGGCTCGGGCGACGTCACCGACTCTCGGGTCCTCTGGCGCTACACCAAGGGCACGGCCTACGTGCCCTCGCCCGTGGCCGTGGACGGCCTGGTGTACCTGATGACCGACAAGGGCCTGCTCACGTGCCTCGACGCCGCCACCGGCGAGGTCAAGTACGAGGGCGGCCGCCCCCCGGCCGCATCGTCATACATGGCGTCGCCGGTCGTGGTCGGGGGGCGGATCCTGCTCATGAGCCTGGACGGCGACACCCACGTCATCAAGGCGGGACCCACGCACGAGGTTCTGCGGACCAACTCGCTGGGCGAGCCCATCGCGGCCTCGGCCGCGGTGGCCCCGGGCCGGATCTACATCCGCGGGGAGCGGCACCTCTTCGCCATCGGCAGCGGGACGTAGCAGGGCGGCGCCGGCCTACCGCGCCGGCATGTCCCGGGCGCCAGGAACATCGGACCCCGACTCCAGCCGGCCCGGCGGCCCGATGGTCAGCCAATCCGTGCGGACCTTGTCCCACTCCTGGATGAGCAGGCCGTGGCCCTCGAAGAACGTGCGGATCTCCAGGGCGGGGAGCCCGATGATGTCTTCCAGAATCGGCACCAGCACGCAGAGCGCGTCGTCGCTCAGCACGGTGCGGCGCGCGATCTGGTTGAGGTGCTTCGTCTCGGAGACGGCGACGGTGAACCCGTCGCGGCGGTTCACGTGCAGCATCACGTGCACGTCGGAGCTGCCGTCGCCCACGTAGACGATGCGGTTGGCCGCGACCTCCAGCTCCGCCTGCAGGGCGTCCAGCACCGCCACCTTGCCGTAGCCCGCCGGCACCCGGACGATGGACCGGATCTCGCCCGTGGCCGGGTCGTAGTCGAACCGGGTGCCGAAGATGTGGTCCGCCGGCACCAGACCCTCGAGCGCGGACTGGATGACCTCCTCGGGGGCGGCCGAGATCACGTAGAACGGGAAGCCGGTGGCCCTCGATCCCGTCCCGGAGCAGGCTCACCAGCAGCCCGATGTTGCGCTTGAGGCGCACCCGCCGGCCGACCTCCACGAGGTGCTCGCGCCGTACCGCGCGGAACTCGGGATCGTGACGCAGAAGATAGGCCAGCTCGCCGCCCTGCTGGACCAGGTTGGTGCGGGACAGGCCGGCGACCTTCTCCGCGAACGACGCGCACCCGATGAGCTCGCTCAGGATGAGGCCCGAGTCGTTGAAGCTCAGCGTCTGATCGAAGTCGCTCGCGAGCAGGAATTCCTTGGACATGGCTTCCTTTCGACGACGGCTACGGTGTCACCGACGCGTGACGCGGCCGCGACGGATGACCCCCAAAAGCAAAACCCCCGAGGTCTCCCTCGGGGGTCTCTGTCGATCTCGGCTGCCGAGCGGCTTAGATCGCAGAGTCCCCCGGCGGGAAGACCCCCGCCGTGAGGGCGCGGCACAGCCAGCCGTGCGTGAGAACGGCGGTTTGGATCCGCGCCCGAGAGATCATGGCCCGGATTCTATACCAGCCCGGGCGGGCCGGCGTGACCTGGTACGCCATTCGTAGCGGACTATCAATGCGGTCAGTGATTTCCGGGTCTACTCTCCCCGTCGGGCAGGGGCGCAGCGAGCCGCCGCTTCAATCCTCCCGCCGCGGGAACAAGGCTTTGCGGATCGGTTCGATCAACCGCTTGCCGGAGTCGGCATCGACGATCAAGTCGCCCTTGGAGAGCCAGAACGCCCAGCTCAATCCCCGCTGCTCCGCCTGCCGCGCCACATAATCGATGTAACGGACGCGAGAAGGCATGTCCGCTCCCTCGAGGGCTCCAAACTCCCCCATGTAGAGCGGCCGCCGGTGGTCCCGGCACCACTCCTGGGCACGGTAAAAATCGCGCGTCACCGCCTCCCGTTCCTCCGGCGTCCCGTTCCAGGGCACGCCGCGCCCGCGCCTTTGCCTGGTCCATGCCGCCCCCTGGTGGGTGAACTCCATCGGCCTGTAGTAATGGATGGTCACGATGAGATGCCGATCGTCTTCGGGGAGCTCCAATTCGCGAAGATGACCGAGGTCGTTCCAGGGTGCGGGGCCGATGGCCACGGTTCGATCCGGGTTGGTGCGTCGGATCGTGTCCAGGGCCGCGCGCAGGAATTGGTTCCACAGCTTCGAGGTCAATCTGCCGTGCGGCTCGTTCAGGATCTCGAAGAGCAGCTCGGGGGGCTGGCGCCGATAACGTTCTGCGATCTGCGCCCAGAACGCGAGGAACTGCTCCTTGCGGCGGGCAGGATCGCTTGCCATCTCGTTGGACTCGTGGAAATCCAGGACCACCATGAGCCCGCGCGCCAGGGCGTGCTCGACGACCCGGTCGAGTTCATTAAGCCACGCCCGGTCGACTTCGCGGCTGGCGCCGTTCTCGACGCCGCGGAACGGATGCAGGTTGAGCCGCACATGGCTGAAGCCCGCCCGGCGGATCGCTTCAAGATCCTCGGCCTGGATATCGGGTAGGCCGCGGGCCGATCTGAAATCGGCATTCCACACCGGGACGTTGACGCCGCGGCCCAATCGCCTGTTCTGCTCGAAGGCATCCGCCGCGACGGAGCGCCCCGATGCCCCGCTCGCGGCGAGGAGCAGCATCACGGTGGTGACGCGCCTCACGACCCCCACAAGACCCGTCCGATTCTGGAACCTCGCGCCGCCTCCATTGACTACGCTACGCCCCTGCGGGGCGAGCGTCAAGATCGAAGGAAGCCAGTCTAGGGAACACATGATCTGACCGCTCGCCAGAGCAAGAAGCTCGCGGGGGCCAGGTCGCTCGAGGCGGCGAATCGGTACATTCGAGACCCTACCTCGCGACCCATAACCAGGGCTTCCCATCGTCGTGTCTCCTTCATGAAACGTTCAGGGGGTCGGGCTCCGGGCCGACGGCGTCCACGAGGGCGTAGTCGCGCCGGAAGCGCGGGTCGCGG
>DAINRN010000337.1:0-4634 GCA_036741815.1 Acidobacteriota bacterium | reverse complement strand
GTTCCACGCTTCCGTGTTCCGTTCCATCCCGTCATCCCCGCGCTCTTCATCGCCCCGGGCGAGGGGACGCGGACCCCCCGGACGCCGGCGCGGGCCGTGTCCGCTGCAGGGCGAACGAAAACGCCCGCCGTGAAGCCGGGACCCCGTATCTATTACCGCTGGAAGGACGCCAAGGGCGTCGTGCACATGACGGAATCGCCGCCGTCCACCGGCGAGTACTCGACGATCAAGTCCGCATACTGACGGCCGGCCCCTCCGGACGTCGCGCCTATACTGCTCCCGTGCGGACGCCCACGGGGCCCGCCCGCGGGGCGGAGCGAGAGCACCTGCGCGCGGGCCTGGCCCAGCCCCCGCAGCAGGCCGCGCGGTTCCTCCTGGGCCAGATCCTGGTGCGACGCGGCCGGCGGCCCCTCGCCGCGCGCATCGTGGAGACCGAGGCCTATCTCGGCGAGGGGGACCCGGCCGCCCACTCCTTCCGCGGCCCCACGCCGCGCACGCGGCCGCTGTGGGGGCCGCCCGGCACCGTCTACGTCTATTTCATCTACGGCATGCACCACTGCCTGAACGTGGCCGTGGACCGCGACGGCGCGCCCGGCTGCGTGCTGATCCGCGCCGCCGAGCCGCTGGGCAGACCGCCCGACCGATCGATGACGGGGCCCGGGCGGCTCTGCCGGGCCCTGGGCCTCGACCTGCGGGACAGCGGCGGCGACCTCTTCGCCGCGACCTCGCGGCTCCATCTCCGCGAGGGGACGCCGCCGCGACGGATCTCGGTCGCGACGCGAGTGGGGATCCGCCTGGCGGCGGACCGGCCGCTACGGTTCTACGATTCCGCGAGCGCCTCGGTCTCGATGAAGTCGAGGTAGACTGGCAGGCGCGGCGCTCGCCGCCCGGAAAGGCCTGCCCCCATGAAGCGCGACGCTTTCGGAGCCCGCCGGAACTTCGAGACCGGCCTCGGGACCGCCGCCGTCTATCGGCTGGACGCCCTCGCCGCCGCCGGCCTCGCCCCCGGCCTCGACCGGCTCCCGTTCTCGATCAAGGTCCTGCTGGAGGCCGTGCTCCGCAACGTCGACGACGAGCTCGTGACCGAGGAGGACGTCCGCAACCTGGCCGCGTGGAACGCGGCCACCCCCAGGGACGTGGAGCTGCCCTACATGCCCGCGCGGGTGATCCTCCAGGACTTCACCGGCGTGCCGGCGGTGGTGGACCTCGCCTCCATGCGCGGCGCGGTGAAGCGGCTGGGCGGGGAGCCGCGGCGGATCAACCCGCTCGTCCCCGTGGACCTGGTCGTGGACCACTCGGTGCAGGTGGACGTCTTCGGCACGCCGCAGGCCCTGGGCAGGAACGCGGAGATCGAGTTCCAGCGCAACCGCGAGCGCTACGAGTTCCTGCGCTGGGGGCAGAAGGCCTTCGCCAGCTTCCGCGTGGTGCCGCCGGCGACGGGCATCGTCCACCAGGTCAACCTGGAGTTCCTGGCCCCGGTGGTCATGAAGAAGGCGGACGACGGGCAGGAGGTCGCCTTCCCCGACACGCTCGTAGGCACCGACTCGCACACCACGATGATCAACGGACTGGGCGTCCTGGGCTGGGGCGTGGGAGGGATCGAGGCCGAGGCGGTGATGCTGGGGCAGCCGCTCTACATGGTCACGCCCCAGGTGGTGGGCTTCAGGCTCACCGGCAGCCTGCGCGACGGCGTCACCGCCACGGACCTGGTGCTGACCGTGACGCAGATGCTGCGCAAGAAAGGCGTGGTCGAGAAGTTCGTGGAGTTCTACGGGCCCGGCCTCGCCCACATGAGCCTGGCCGACCGGGCCACCATCGCCAACATGGCCCCGGAGTACGGCGCCACCTGCGGGTTCTTCCCCGTGGACGCCGAGTCCCTGGCTTACCTGCGCCGCACGGGGCGGGACGAGGCCCTCGTGGCGCTCGTCGAGCGCTACTGCAAGGAACAGGGGCTGTTCCGGACCGAAGGCACACCCGATCCCACGTTCAGCGACACCCTGGCCCTGGACCTGGCCACGGTCGAGCCGAGCCTGGCCGGCCCCAAGCGGCCGCAGGACCGCGTGGCCCTGGCCCAGATGAAGGCGGCCTTCCGCCAGGCGCTGACAGCGCCCGTCAAGGAGCGCGGCTTCGGCCTGGCCGCCGAGGACCTGTCCCGGACGGCCACGGTCAAGATGGGCGGGGACACCGCGCAGATCGGCCACGGCTCGGTGGTCATCGCCGCCATCACGAGCTGCACCAACACCTCGAACCCTTCCGTGATGCTCGGGGCCGGCCTCCTGGCCCGGAAGGCGGTGGCGCGGGGCCTGAAGGTGAAGCCCTACGTGAAGACCAGCCTGGCCCCCGGCTCGAAGGTGGTGACCGAGTACCTCGAGAAGTCGGGGCTCATGCGCGACCTGGAGGCGCTGCGCTTCCACCTCGTGGGTTACGGGTGCACGACCTGCATCGGCAACAGCGGCCCGCTGCCCGACGAGGTCCACGCCGCGGTGAACGAGGGCAAGCTCGTGGCCGCGGCCGTGCTGTCCGGCAACCGCAACTTCGAGGGCCGCATCAACCCCGACGTGAAGGCGAACTACCTGGCCTCGCCGCCGCTGGTCGTGGCCTACGCCCTGGCGGGCACGACCGACATCGACCTGACCCGCGAGCCCATCGGCAAGGACGCGCAGGGGCGGCCGGTCAAGCTGGAGGAGATCTGGCCCACGCCGGGCGAGGTGGCGAGCCTCGAGGCCACCATCGGCGCCGAGATGTTCCGCAAGACCTACGCGAACGTCTTCGACGGCAACCCGACGTGGAACGCGATCACCGGCGTCGAGGGCGACCTCTTCGCCTTCCGCGAGGACTCGACCTACATCCAGGACCCGCCGTTCTTCCAGGGGCTCACGCTCGTGCCGCCCCCCCTCCGGGACATCCGCGGGGCGCGCATCCTGGTCCTGCTGGGCGACTCCGTCACCACCGACCACATCTCACCCGCGGGCGACATCGCGGAGGCGAGCCCCGCAGGCCGTTATCTCAAGTCCAAGGGGGTGGCGAAGAAGGACTTCAACTCCTACGGCTCGCGGCGCGGGAACGACCGGATCATGGTGCGCGGGACCTTCGCCAACATCCGCCTCAAGAACCTGATGGTGCCGGGGGTGGAGGGCGGCGTCACCATCCACGTCCCCTCGGGGGAGCGGATGGACATCTACGACGCCGCGGAGCGCTACAGGGGCGAGGGCACTCCGCTCGTGGTCATCGCGGGCAAGGAGTACGGCAGCGGATCCTCGCGGGACTGGGCGGCCAAGGGCACGCTGCTCCTCGGCGTGCGCGCGGTCATCGCCGAGAGCTACGAGCGGATCCACCGCAGCAACCTCGTGGGCATGGGCGTCCTCCCGCTCCAGTTCAAGGCCGGCCAGAACGCCGAGTCGCTGGGCATCACCGGCCACGAGGAGCTCGAGATCGCGGGGCTTTCGGGCGAGATCCGGCCGCGGCAGGACCTCACGGTCCAGGTCCGCCCCGCGGGCGGGCCCGCGTCGTCCTTCACGGTCACCACGCGGCTCGACACGCCGGTGGAGATCAACTACTACCGCAACGGCGGGATCCTGCACACCGTCCTGCGCAAGATGCTCAAGGGCTGAATGGCCCGCCTGACGTTCCTGGGGGCGGCCAAGACCGTCACCGGCTCGCAGTACCTCGTGGAGGCGGGCGACGCGCGCCTGCTCGTGGACTGCGGGATGTTCCAGGGCGAGAAGGCCCTGCGCGTCCGGAACTGGGGGCTCCCCGACTACGACCCGGCCTCCGTGGGATGGCTCGTCCTGACCCACACCCACATCGACCACATCGGGCGCGTCCCGCGCATCGTCGCGCAGGGGTTCCGCGGGCGCATCCTCTGCACGCCCCCGACGCGCGAGCTCGCCTCTGTCCTGCTCGAGGACGCGGCCCACCTGCAGGAAGAGGACGCGGCCTACCTCAACCGCAAGGGCCTGACGAAGCACACCCCGGCCCTGCCCCTCTTCGACGACGCCGCCGTCCAGGAGGCACTGAAGCTCTTCGAGACGGTGCCCCTGGGGTCGCCCCGCCAGCTCTGTCCGGAGTTCACCTTCGAGTATCGCGAGGCGGGCCACCTGCTGGGCGCGGCCTCCGTGGACCTGCGCATCAGCGAGCGCGCGGGAGTGACGCGCGTGCTCTTCAGCGGCGACGTGGGCCGCTTCGACACCATCCTGGCCAAGGACCCCGCGCCCGCGCCCGCCGCGGACTACCTGGTGGTGGAGAGCACGTACGGGAACCGTGCGCACGCCGAGGTCCCGATCCTCGACCAGCTCGAGAGCGCCCTCGCGCGGACCTTCGCCCGCGGAGGCGTCCTCGTGATCCCCGCCTTCGCCGTGGGCCGGGCCCAGCAGCTCATCTATCTCATGGACAAGCTGGTCGGCGAAGGCCGCATGCGGCCGTTCCCGATCCACCTGGACAGCCCCATGGCCATCGACGCCACCCGCATCTACAGCTCCTATCCCGACGCCTTCAACGTGAGCCTGAACGGCATCGGCGGCCGGCACGTGCAGTGTCTCGAGCCATGCGCTGACATTGCGCGGCTTGCGCTCCTCGAGCCAGGCGTACACGAGGCTGTGCCAGGCCACCCTCTGTACGTAAGCGCGAGTCTCGTT
>DAINRN010000336.1:0-4676 GCA_036741815.1 Acidobacteriota bacterium | reverse complement strand
AGCACGATGCCCACGACCACGGCCCTGGTCGTGGCCTCGCCCACCGCGGCCGCGCTCCGCCCGCAGCGGATGCCGTAGTAGCAGCCGGTGAGGGCGACCACCATCCCGAAGGCGACACTCTTGGCCAGCCCGATCCAGACGTGGCGCAGGGCGAGCGCCTCCTGCGTCTGCCGGAGGTACTCCGTCGTGCCGAGGTGGAGCATGGTCACGCCCACGAACAGGCCCCCGAGCATGCCCATGACGTCCGCGTAGGCCACGAGAGCGGGGAGCATGAGAGCGGTGGCGAGGACCCGGGGCAGGACGAGGAACTCCACCGGCCGTAGCCCCATCGTGACGAGAGCGTCCACCTCCTCGTTGACGGTCATGGTCCCGAGCACGGCGGCGAACGAGGCGCCGGTGCGACCGGTCATGACGATCCCGGTCATGACCGGGCCCAGCTCCCGTGCCACGCCGATGCCGACCAGGCTGGCGACGTAGATGGCGGCCCCGAACCGCTGGAGCTCGATCGCCCCCACGAACGCGACCACGGTCCCGATGAGGAAGTTGACGAGGGCCACGATCCCGAGGGCCGCGACGCCGGTGGCCTCGAACGCGTGAAGCAGGTCGACGCGGCGGAAGCGGGCTCGTCCGCGGAGGAAGGCGACGAACGCGAGGACGGTCTCTCCCAGGAAGTCGAGGGCGTCGCCGGCCGTGCCCGAGGCCCGCAGCGCCACGCGCCCCACGCGCGCGGTGAGCGCGTCGTCCGCGACGGCGTGGGTGAGGGGCCGCGGGGGGACGGCGCGCGCGAGGGCCAGGAGCTTCCGCGCGCCGGGGGGAAGGCCGCCCGGGTCCAGGTCGATGCCCCGCTCCCCCGCCAGCTCGGCCAGCGCGTAGGCGAACGTCACGAGCGCGCTGTCCCAGTCGGACAGGCCCCGGATGTCGAAGACGAGGCGGCGGGGCGCCACGGCGCCCATCTCGCGGGCCACGGGCTCGACGGACGGGACACCCTCGGCCAGCGTCCAATCGCCCGCCAGCCCCAGGCGGAGGTCCGTCCCCTCACGCGTGACGTCGAGAACCCGTTCGCGGATCCTTGCAGGATGCCGAGGGCGGGCCAGCGGGTAGCGCACGGGCGACACCTGTCGGACGCCTGCTCCCTTACGGGACGGGGCGGCGTGCCGGCGGCGGGAAGTCCTCCAGCAGCTTCTCGACCGCCGTCTTGACCTGTTCCGCAATCTCGCTCGGTCCGCCGACTTTCAGCGCGCCCCCAGCGTGCCCGCGCCAGACGACGTTCCCCGAAGCCGCGTCCACCATGTCGACGACCAGCGAGCCCTTCTCGACGTACCGAAGGCCGGTGGGGGTGGACCCGGCAGCGTTCCTGACAGGCTCGAGAGCGATCTCGGTCGTCTTCGACGCGTGATACACGACGAGCAGCCCGCCAGCGCTGTCGACTCGGGAGATGCCGCGCGCTGCGAGCCCGCTTTCGATCGCCTCCCGGATCCGGTTCTCGGCCACCGGATTGGCAGCGGGCGTCACTTCTCGGTGCCAGCTCCAGGTCTTGTACCGCGAGAAGTCGACCTGGGAGTCGTACTCGACCGAGGTAGTCGTCGCCGCCGCCGCCAACAGCAAGAACGTCATCAACGTCGCCATGTGCATGCCTCCGACTTCCGCGGAGCAACTCTCATGCCGGCGGGCAAGGTTGCTGGAACACGCGGCGTCTCGCCACACCTGTCCGCCGGCGGGCACCTCTCGGCCGCCCGAAACCTCCGCCGTCGTTGGGGATTCGCGACGACGGCGTGAGCCGACGGACCGCCAGCGCCGGTCGGTGGGTTGTCAGGGTGGAGTTTCCGCTTCCCGCTGGTTGGCATGAGTCCTGCCCCCGTGCGCAGGCGTGAGTCGTCTGCCTTCTCACCCCACGCCGCGCATCGCGGGACGATCGATGTCGTGGTCCAGGTTGCTCGACCTCCGGCCTGAAGAACGTCGGGTCACCCTGGCGGCCTTTCTCGTCCTTTTCGGTTGGCTCGCCGCGCACACGATCCTGGAGACCGCGAGAGACGCCCTGTTCCTGGCGCGGCTGCCCGCCCATGAGCTCGCCTGGATGTACCTGGCGATGGCCGCGCTGGCCGTCCTCTTCACGCGGACGAAGGCCAGCCGGCTGGCCGGCGGTCGATCGCTGGCGGCGCTCCTGGGCGTCTCCGCCGGCGGAACGCTTCTCTTCTGGGCGGCACCGCTTGGCGGGCCGTGGGGGCTGCGCGCGCTCTACGTGTGGACGGGGCTCGCGGCGACGCTCATATCCGTGGCGTTCTGGCTGTTGCTCGGCGAGATCTACACGATCACGCAGGCGCGACGGCTCTACGTGGCGATCGGGCTCGGCAGCCAGCTGGGCGCGATGGCCGGCGCGGCCGTCGCCCGCGGGATGTCGAGCGGGCTCGACCCGCGCCACATGCTGGCCGCATCGGCTGCCCTCTTCCTCGTCACCGCTGTCGGCCCCGCGCGCTTCGTCGCCGCCGCGGCTCGGACGCTCCACCGGGAGGCGCCCGTCGACGCCGCCCCCCCTCCGCTGGAGGTTCGGGCGGTCGCGCGCCACCCATACCTGTCCCGCGTCGCCATCCTCATCCTGCTCTCGACGATCGCGTTCACCCTCGGCGACTACGTCTTCAAGAGCGCCGTCGCCCAGGCCGTCGAGCCGGCCCGGCTCGGGAGCTTCTTCGCGTCCTTCCACCTGGTGGTGAACGCGCTCTCCATCGTCGCTCAGCTCTTCCTCTCCGGCTGGCTGATGCGCACGCTGGGCGTGAGCCGTGCGCTGGCGGTGTTGCCCCTCGTCGTGATGCCGGGGGCGATGGTCGTCGCGGCCGGCGCCGGCCTGGCCGGAGCCCTGCTGCTCAAGACCGCTGACGGCGCGCTGCGGCCCTCGCTCAACCGGGTGGGGGTCGAGCTGCTGTTCGTGCCGGTGCCCGAGGCCGTCCGGGCCGCGGCCAAGCCTGCCATCGACGTGCTCGGAACGCGCGGCGGGCAGGCCCTGGCGTCGGTCTTCATCCTCGCCGTGGTCGCCTGGGGCGGCGGCAACCGGCTGATCGCGGGCGCAGCCACCCTCACGTGCCTTCTGTGGGCCGGCGTCGCGCTGGCTCTGCGGCCCCACTACCTCGACGTCTTCCGTGCCGCGGTCCGGGAGGGAGGGCTCCTGGAGGGAGCCGCGCTTCCGGCTCTCGACCTGAGCTCGCTCGAGGCCCTCTTCGGAGTGCTCAACAGCCGGGAGGACGGAGAGGTGCTCGCCGCGGTGGAGCTTCTGGCCGACCAGGGTCGCGCTCGCGTCCTGCCCGCGCTCCTGCTCTACCACCCCTCCAAGCCGGTCGTCCTGCGCGCCTTGGCGCTCTTGACCGACAGCGGGCGCGTCGACTGGGTCCCCACCGCGGACCGTCTGCTGGAGAGCGAGGATCCCGACATCCGGGCCGCTGCGCTGCGCGCACGGACGACCGCGCAACCTGACGAGAGGCTGTTGCGGAGAGCTTCGCAGGATACGAGCCCGCTCGTGCGCGCCACGGCCCTGGTGGGCCTGATCGGATCGGGCGCGGATCCCGAGGACGCCTGGAACGGGCTGCAGGAGCTGGCGGCGTCGCCTTCGCTGGCGACCCGCGTGGCGCTGGCCGAGGCGATCGAGCGGCAGCCGGCGCCGGTTTTCGAGAGACTGCTGCTCCAGCTCGCCGAGTCCCCCGACGAACGGCTGGCCCGGCACGTGGCGCGCGCGATGGCAAAGGTCCGCTGCCCGGCCTTCCTGGCCACGCTCATCGGCTGGCTGAGCAGCCGCGAGGCGCGGGAGGCGGCGCGAGAGGCGCTGGTGGAGCACGGCGAGGAGGCGCTGCGCGCCCTGGATGAGGCGCTCTTCGACCCGCGGTCCCCGACACGGGTTCGCGAGCACATCCCGCGCACGGTCAGCCTCTTCCCGCCCGGCCAGGCCGTGGCGGTGCTGCAGAGGCACCTGTCCACGGAGCGCGACGGCAGGGTTCGCTTCAAGATCCTCCGCGCGCTGGGCCGGATCGCCGCCGACCATCCGGAGGCCGCGCTGGACCACGCGCTCGTGCGCGAGGTCGCGGCGGGCACGGTTGCCACGGCGATCGACGCGCTGCGCTTCAGGGTCGGCCTGGTGAACGGGGCCGAGCGGGTGCCGGCCAGGGCCACACCCGCGCACCGGCTTCTCGTGACCCTGCTTCGCGACAAGGAGAGCCACCGCATCGAGCGGTTCTTCCGGTTGCTCCAGTTGCTCTTCCGGGAGGAGGACGTTCGGGCCATCCATCGTGGCCTCCGGGACGCAGATCGCCGCGTGAGAGCGGCCAGCCGCGAGCTGCTCGAGAACCTCCTCGAGGACCCACTGCGGGAGACCGTGACGGCGCTCGTCGACGAGCTCGACGACCGGCAGCGGCTGGCCAGGCTCGGGACGGTATCGGAGATCGAGCCTGCCGACGACTACGCAAGCTTGCTGACCCTGATGGTGGAGACCGGAAGCCCCTCCTTGCGTTCGCTCGCGGTGTTCCACGCCAGCGAGGTCGGGATTCCGGTGCGCTCCGTCAACGGGCCGCGCGCGGTGTTCGGTCAGCCGGCGTCGGCCGGGGAACATGCCCATGGACGCTGACTCGAATCTGAGCCCTATCGACAAGCTGATCTACCTGGGCCGGGTGGCCTGGTCGCAGGCGCGCCTCCCGATC
>DAINRN010000335.1:0-4677 GCA_036741815.1 Acidobacteriota bacterium | reverse complement strand
AGCGGTGGAGCGCGGCATCCTCAAGGGCGACGAGACCCTCAGCGAGCGGGAGGCCGTGCAGCTCATCTTCTCGCAGGGCTTCTCCACCCGCGAGGCCGTCACCGACCTGTCCGGCCGCGGGGTGGGGCTCGACGTGGTGCTGAAGTCCATCGAGCGGTTGAACGGCCTGTTCGAGGTGGAGACGGTGCCGGGGGTGGGCACGAAGTTCATCATCCAGCTCCCCCTCACCCTGGCCATCATCTCGGTGCTGATGGTGGAGGTGGCCGGGCGGACGTACGCGGTGCCGTTGTCGGCGGTGGTCGAGACCCTGCGGCTGGAGGCGGCGGAGCTCCACCACATCAACAACCGCGAGACGCTGCGCATCCGGGAGCGCATCATCCCCGTCCTGCGCCTGGCCGCGCTGTTCGGGCTCGAGCCGGGCGAGCTCGGGGAGCGCCGCTACGTGGTGATCGTGGGCCGGGGCGAGAAGCGCGTGGGGATCGTTGTCGACGGCTTGAAGGGGCAGCAGGAGGTGGTCATCAAGGGCCTGGACCCGGCGGTGACGGGGGAGGCGCCGGTGGTGGCCGGGGCGACCATCATGGGCGACGGGCGCGTGGTCCTGATCCTGGACGTGCCCGCCCTCTTCGAGGGCCGTCGCCACGGCGGCCGCGGCGAGCCGGGGACGCTGGCGGTGGCGGAGGGGCGGCCGCGATGACGGAGCCGCGCAAGCGCGGGAAGAAGGCGGACAAGGAGGCGTGGTCGGCCCGCGAGGGCCGGATCGTGCTGCCGCCGTCGGGGCTGGCCGCGGACATCCTCGCCCTGCCCGAGTCGGCGGCCGTCGAGCCCATAGACGTGGAGGCCCTCGAGCGCCGCCAGCCGGACGCCGGGGAGCCGGAGGAGGCGGAGGAGGAGGTCCGCGCCCACAGCGTCTCCTTCTTCACCGCGCCCGCGCGCGAGGAGCGCAAGATCGCGGAGGCCACGGAGCACCTGGCCACCTTCTTCCTGGAGGCCGAGGAGTACGGTGTGGACGTGCGCCTGGTGCAGGAGATCATCCGCGTCAGCGAGATCACGCAGGTGCCGCGCTCGCCGGGCTTCGTCAAGGGCGTGATCAACCTGCGCGGCCGCATCGTGCCCGTGGTGGACCTCAAGCGGAAGCTGGGGCTGGGCGAGGTGGACGAGCGCGCGCGTCGGTCCCGCATCGTGGTGGCCAGGCTGAAGGACCGCCTGGTGGGCCTGCTCGTGGACGGGGCCCACGAGGTCCTGAAGGTGCCCGTGTCCAGCATCGAGCCCGCCCCCGAGGAGGTGGTCGCCAAGGGCGCGGACTACATCCGTGGCGTGGCCAAGCTCCAACAGCGCCTCATCATCCTCATGGACCTGCACAAGGTCCTGTTCAAGGAGCTCCGGGAAGGAGCGCAGGCCCCGTGACGAGCGAGAGGAGACGAGAGAGATGATCCAGCCCCGGACGGGCGCCGCGGTGGCCCTGAGCTGCCTCGTGGCCGCCGCCGCCCCCGCCGCCGACGTCGCGCTCCTCAAGAGCAGCGACGTGCCCGCGTGGCTGCCCGCGGTGGACGCCCTGCGGCGCGTGGCCGCGGGACACACCATCATCGACTACGACCTCCGCGGGGAGAAGGCCGAGGCCACGCGCGTGCTGGGCACGCTGAAGGGCCGCAGCATGATCCTGGTGGCCATGGGCGCGCTGGCCGCGGAGGCCGCCCGCGAGAGGGCGCCCGAGATGCCGCTCGTCTTCTGCATGGTGCCCGACCCCGCCAAGGTCGGGCTCGCCGGCGCCGCCAACACCGGGGGCGTCCTCTTCAGCATCCCCGTCAAGAACCAGCTCGCGGCCTTCCGCATGGTCAACCCGCGCGCGCGGCGGATCGGTGTCGTCTACAACGCCGAGAACGTGGGCAAGCTGGTCCAGGAGGCGCAGAAGGCCGCCCCCATCGTCCGCCTGGTGGTGGTGGAGAGGCCGGTGACCGCGGAGCGGGAGATCCCCGAGGCGCTGCGGGCCCTGCTGCAGGGCCCGGAGGCGGTGGACGCGCTGTGGATCCCGCCCGACCCGCTCCTGCTGGGCAACGAGTCGCGGCGCTTCATCCTGAGCGAGACGCTCAAGGCGGGCCGCCCGGTCTACAGCTCGATGGCGGCCCTGGTGGCGGAAGGGGCGCTGACCAGCAACTCGCCCGACTATGCGTCGATCGGCGAGCAGGTCGGGGAGCTGGTGAACCGCTTCGCCGCCGGCGAGAAGCGGGCCGACCTGCTGGTCCCCCGCGCCGAGCTCCTCATCAACAAGAAGATCGCCGACAAGCTGAAGGTGGAGATCCCCGCCGACGCCTTGAAGGCGGCCAACCGGGTCTTTTGATCATGGCCATCACTCCCCGCGCCGTGCGCATGTCCATCCGCAAGAAGCTCCTCGCCCTGGTGGCGGGCGTCGCCCTCATGGTGGGGGCCTTCTCCGCCCTCTACTCCTCGCTCAGCAACAGCCACGTGCTGCGAGACCAGATGGTCAAGCGGGGCCAATACATCGCCGCCAACCTCGCCTACAACAGCAAGTACGGCGTGCTCACCGAGGACAAGCAGCTGCTCAACCAGCTCCTCGAGGGGGCCATGACCGCGGGCGGGGGCCAGAGCTCCGACGTGGTGGGGGCCATGATCCGCGACGCGCGGGGGCTGGTGCTGGCCCAGAGGGGCGCCGGCATCAAGGACCTTCCCAATCGCGCCGCCGCCCAGCTGGAGGAGAAGGACGCCGTCACCGAGGCCGGCGACGCGGTCATCCTCTTCCGCGCTCCCGTGACCACCCGCGCCGCCGGACCCGCCAGCGACGTGGCGGCCGAGCTCGGGCTGGCCGCGCCCGCCGCCGCCGGCCGCGTGGTGGAGGACCAGAAGGGAGGGGTCGAGGTCGCCATCACCAAGAAGGTCACGGCCGACCAGCAGCGGGACATCCTCCTGCGAACCATCCTCGTGGGCCTGCTGCTCTTCGCCCTCGGCTCCATCGGCGGCTGGTACCTCACGGGCAAGTGGGTGAGCCCCGTGCAGTACATGGCGGAGATGGCCTCGGCGGTGGCCAAGGGCAACCTCACGGAGAGCGTGAAGTTCGACACCGGCGACGAGATCGGGAACCTGGCCGAGAGCCTGAACGAGATGGTGGTGAACCTGCGCCGCATCGTGGACAACATCCAGGAGACCTCCGTGCAGGTGGCCTCTTCGGCGGGCGAGATCTCGACCAATGCCAAGCTGATCACGCAGGGGGCGCAGAGCCAGGCCCAGGCGGCCGAGGAGACCTCCTCCTCCATGGAGGAGATGGCGGCCTCCATCCAGACCGTGGCCGGCAACGCGCACAGCCTGGCCACCTACGTCGAGGAGACCAGCAGCTCCATCACCGAGATGGGGACCTCCATCGAGGAGGTGGCCAAGAGCAGCTCGACCCTGGCGGGGACGGTGACCGAGGCCTCGGCCACCATCGAGGAGATGACGGTCTCCATCGACCAGATGGCCAAGAACCTGGAGAACCTGGCCGGGACCGTCACCGACACCTCCGCCACCGTGGAGGAGATGACGACGTTCATCGCCTCGGTGGCCAAGAACGCGGAGTCCCTGTCCCAGGCCGCCCTGCGCACCAGCCAGACCGTCTCCGAGCTGGCTTCGGCGGTGAGCGACGTGGCCAAGATCGCCGAGGAGGCCGACCGCATCAGCACGCGGGCCCAGGACGACGCGCGCAGCGGGGACGAGGCGGTGGCCCGCACCATCACGGGCATGAAGACGATCTCCGAGAACATGGAGAACACCGCGCGCGTCATCACCGGCCTGGGCCGGCGCTCCCAGGAGATCGGCAAGATCCTGGAGGTCATCGAGGAGATCGCCGACCAGACCAACCTGCTGGCGCTGAACGCCGCGATCGAGGCGGCCCGGGCGGGAGAGGCGGGGCGCGGCTTCGCGGTGGTGGCGGACGAGGTGCGGAAGCTGGCCGAGCGCTCGGTGGAGGCCACCAAGGAGATCGGCGAGGTCATCCGCCAGGTGCAACAGGAGACGACCGACGCGGTGGATACGGCCAAGGCGGGGGCGGCGGAGACCAAGGAAGGGATCACCCTCGCTGACCGCGCGGGGGTGGCGCTGCGCAGCATCATCGACTCCGTCGGGCGCTCCAGCGAGCTGATGGCGCAGATCGCCTCCGCCACCGCCAAGCAGTCGTCGGCCTCGGCCGAGGTCATGCAGACCGTCACCAACATGAACGCCGCCACCAGCAACGTCGCCACCATGGTGCGGGAGCAGGCCGAGGGCAGCCGCCAGATCCGCCAGGCGATGGAGAACATCAACAAGGTCATGACCCAGGCCGCGTATTCCACCAAGGAGCAGGCCGCGGGAGGCCGCCAGGTGCGCATGGCGGTGGACAACATGAACCGCATCGCGTCGCAGGTGAACATCGCGACCAAGGAGCAGGCCGAAGGCAGCCGCCAGATCATCACCGCCGTCGACAACATGAACCGCATGACCCAGCAGGTGTCCTACGCCACCGCGGAGCAGAAGCGCGGGGGGGAGCTGGTGGTGAAGGCGATGGAGAACATCTCGGAGATCGCGCGCGACAACCTGGCCACGGTGGAGGAGATGTCGAAGGCGACCGCCAACCTCGCCCAGCAGGCCGAGAACCTGGCCAAGCTCATCGCGGTCTTCCGGGTGCAGTGATGCGAGGGGGCCAGCCGACCGCAG
>DAINRN010000334.1:482-4685 GCA_036741815.1 Acidobacteriota bacterium | reverse complement strand
GAGCGGCCGGGCCTCGGCCCGCGCCACCGTCACGCTCAGGTCGCGGGTCTCCGAGAACGGGTCCCCCGAGAGGAGGCGGAGGCGGTCCCCGTCCTCGCGGGCCCACACAGGGCCGTCGGCACCGGCGATGCGGTAGTACCTCAAGGCAGCGCTCCTTCGGCGGGCGCGGACGGCGGGCTCTCGTTGCCGGTGGCGTCCACCGCGGTGACGGTGTACGCGTGGGGCACCCCCGCGGCAAGGGTCGTGTCCCGGTAGGCGCTCTCGCCGGCGCCGACCTCCGCCAGGCGCTCCGGCGCAGCCCCCGGGCGCGCGCGGTACACGCGGTAGACGGCGAGGTCGGGCTCGGACGAGGGGCTCCAGGACACCTCCACCGCGCCGTCGCGGACGAGCGCGGCCACTCCCGTGGGGGCTGCCGGGGGCTCGACGTCCTTGACCGTGAGGCAGACCTCGTTCGAGGACTGGCTCTCGATGACGGGCTCCGTGGATGCGACCAGACGGGCCACGTAGCAGACGCCCTGGCCCGCCGCCAGTCCCTCGTCCCGGAAGGACGCCACCTGAAGCGGCGCGCGGACCAGGGGCGCGCCGTAGGCGCCGCCACTGTCGCGGCGGTAGATCCAGTAGCCGCTCGACGGTGGCGGCGGCGGCGTGGGGCTGGGCGACGGCGTGGGCGAGGGAGAAGGCGAGGGCGACGGGCCCGGCGCGCCGGGCGCCGCGGGAGCACGCGGGGAGGGGGCGGGCGACGGCGAGGGAGAAGGCGACGGAGGCGCGATGGGCGCCGGAATCCCGCCGGGCGGCGGGGTCCACTCCACGGCCACGCCCCTGGCCACGAGCGCGGCCTTCAGGTCCTTCGGCGGCGCGAGCGGCGCCTGCACGGCCAGGGACACGACCGGCGAGAGCGCGGAGACGCGCCCGCCCACGCGGGCCCGGGCGGCCACCCGCACCTGGGTGCCGGGCGCGGGGAGCGGCCCCGTCTCGCGCACGGCCTCTCCCGGCGCGGTCTTGCGTCTGCCCGGCCGCGCGACCTTGGCGAAGTCGCCCTCGGTCTCCGCGCGCAGGACCTCGACCTCCAGCGCCTCGAGGGGGACGCCCCCGGTGGTGGCGCGGGGCGCCACGTACGCCACCTCCAGGTTCGGCCCACGCTGCGCCAGCGTGAGCCCCGCCACGGGCTGGGGCGTGCGCGGAAGGGGGGCCAGCGGGTCCCCGCGCTTGCCGCACGCCGCGAGAGAGGCGAGCACGGCCAGGGCGCAGGCGGCGCGGAGTCGCGGCAGCGCGGCGGGGTTCAAAGAATGAAGCGGCTCAGGTCCTGGTTCTGGACGAGGGGCGCCAGGCGCCGGCGCACCTCCGCGGCCTCGATGCGCACCACCCGGGGGCCGGAGGTCCCGCCCTCGAACGAGACGTCCTCGAGGACGGTCTCCAGCACCGTGGCCAGGCGGCGCGCGCCGATGTTCTCGGTGGCGTCGTTGACCTCCATGGCGAAGCGCGCCATCTCCCGGACGGCCTCGTCGGTGAAGGTGACGTCCACGCCCTCGGTGGCCAGGAGGGCCCGGTACTGGCCGAGCAGCGCGTTGCGCGGCTCGGTGAGGATGCGCACCAGGTCCTCCAGGCTGAGGGGCTCGAGCTCCACGCGGATGGGGAACCGTCCCTGCAGCTCCGGGATCAGGTCCGACGGCTTGCTCACGTGGAAGGCCCCCGCGGCGATGAAGAGGATGTGGTCGGTGCGCACGGCCCCGTACTTGGTGGAGACGGTGGTGCCTTCCACGATGGGGAGGATGTCCCGCTGCACGCCCTCGCGCGAGACGTCGGGCCCGTGCCCGCCCTCGCGGCCCGCCACCTTGTCGATCTCGTCGATGAACAGGATGCCCGACGACTGCACGCGCTCCACCGCCAGCCGCGCCACCACCTCCGCGTCCACCAGGCGCGTCTCCTCCTCCGCGAGCAGCGCCGCGCGGGCCTCGGGGACGGGCAGGCGGCGCTTGCGGGTGCGGCCCCCGAAGAGGCCCGGCAGCAGGTCCTTCATGTTCACGTCCATCTCCTCGACCCCTTGCGAGCTCAGGATCTGGAAGGACGGGAACGAGCGCTCGCGGACCTCCACCTCCACGAAGCGGCCGTCGAGCTGCCCCGCGCGCAGCTGCTCGCGCAGCTTCTCCCGGGTGGCGCGGAAGGGCTCGGGGGCGGGACGAGCCTCCTCCCCCTCCGCGGGGCCCTCGAAGCTCGCGGGCGCGCGCGGCGGAAGCAGCAGGTCGAGGAGCTGCTCCTCGACGTTGCGCCGGGCCTTGTCCTGCACCTCCGCCCGCTTCTCGCGGCGCACGATGTCGACGGCCGCCTCCGTCAGGTCGCGGACCATGGACTCCACGTCGCGGCCGACGTAGCCGACCTCCGTGAACTTGCTGGCCTCAACCTTCAGGAAGGGGCTGTTGGAGAGGCGCGCCAGGCGGCGGGCGATCTCCGTCTTCCCCACCCCCGTGGGCCCGATCATCAGGATGTTCTTGGGCGTGACCTCCGCCGCCTGCTCGGGCGGGAGCCGCTGCCTCCTAATGCGGTTGCGCAGCGCCACCGCCACCGCCCTCTTGGCCGCCGCCTGGCCGACCACGTGACGGTCCAGCTCGGCCACGATCTCGCGGGGCGTCAGGGCGTCGAGGGTCCGGAGCTCCTCGCCCGCTCCCAGGTGGATGGTCACGGCCCGAGCGTCTCCACCGTGATGGTGTCGTTGGTGTAGACGCAGATCTCGGCCGCAATCTTCATGGCCTCCAGGGCCAGGGTGCCGGCGTCCATGCTGGTGTGGCGCACGAGGGCGCGCGCCGCGGCCAGGGCGTAGGGGGCGCCGCTGCCCACGGCCACGATCCCGTCGTCGGGCGCGATCACATCCCCCGCCCCCGAGAGCAGGAACGAGGCCTCGCGGTCGGACACGACCAGGAAAGCCTCCAGCCGGCGGAGCACGCGGTCCGTCCGCCATTCCTTCGACAGCTCCACCGCTGCGCGCTCGAGGCTCCCGCGGTACTCCTCGATCTTGGCCTCGAACCGGGAGAACAGGGCCAGGCCGTCGGCGGCGGATCCGGCGAAGCCCGCGAGGACCTGCCCGTTGTGGAGGCGGCGGAGCTTGCGCGCCGTGTGCTTCATGACCGTCTGGCCCAGGGTGACCTGGCCGTCGCCGGCAATGGCGGCGCGGCCGTCCCGGCGGACCGCCAGGATCGTGGTGCCGTGCAGCGCCTGGGGATGGGGCATGGAGGCGTACCGGATCGCGAGGCCGAGAACGTAGTATAGGAGGCCCGCGCGGAGCGGTCTAGTACTCGGAGTACTCGATGCGGCGCCGGAGCTCGTCGGAGGCGAGCTTCCCCGCTGCGCGGTCCTCCAGCTCGCCCTTGCGGACCCGCACCACCAGCGTGCGCGCCGGGCGCGTCCGGGTGGCGAACGCGCTGCGGGGCAGGAAGTCCGTCACCACCACCACGAACTCGTCGGGGCGGAGACGCAGGGTCGGGCCGTGGCTCTCCAGGACGTCGGTGACCGCGGAGCGCACCTCGAAGACCACGCGCTCAGGGGTCCGGGACTCCTCCTGCTCCTGGCTCTCGAACCAGAACCTCCAGGGCGGCACGGGCGGGGGGGGAAGCGGCCGGGTGCCCGCGGCCTCCCCGGACGGGGCGGGAATCGGCGGCGCCAGGGGAAGGAGCGGAGTCGGGTCGCCGAGCGTCGGCGCGATCAGGCGGCGGTAGGTCTCCTCCAGCGCCACCTCCGCCTCCTCCCGCGTGGTCTCCGCCGCGCGCTGCAGGGCCGCGGCCTGGGCCTCGAAGGCGAGCAGATCGGCCCGCGCCGCCTCCTTGTCGCCCAGGCCCCTGGCCTTGCCGCGGTCGGCATCGAGCGTCAGCAGCCCGGCGCGCGGCGGGGCCACGGGGGCGGCCGCGGGCGGCACGGCCGGTGTGGGCGGCGCGGGCGGCGGCGACACGCGGGCCGAGCGGTGCCGCAGGGGCAGTGTACGCGGCGCGAGCACGAACACCGCACCGTAACCCCTGAGGTGATAGCCGCGGCACGCCTCGGCTCCGCCCAGGATGGGCGCCGCGCTGGGGCGGCTCACCTTGCGGACCGCGCGGTCCAGCGCCCACTCGAACCGCTCCAGGTCCTCGCGCGCCGGGACCATGTCCTCGCCGATCGCCGGCACGGGTAGAAGCGCCAGCGCGGGCGGATCTGGACGTGGTCCTCCTGGACCTCGCC
>DAINRN010000334.1:0-472 GCA_036741815.1 Acidobacteriota bacterium | reverse complement strand
CGTCAATACCAAGAACTTACAGCTGTGATGCGCTCGCCCCGGTCCGGAACGGACTCCGAACTAACTCGAACCAACCCAAGCCACCTCGGACAAACCCGAACTCCCCCGCTCCTACACCCGCCCCCGCCCCCTCACTTCTGCTGCGAGGCCTGCAGCACGTAGCCCATGAGCTCCGTGGTGCGGACCACGTCCTGGCCCGTCTTTCCGTCGAGATAGGACAGCCCCGCGCTCACCCGCGCCAGGTCGTACCGCCGCTGGGTGTCGGCCTGCTCCTCGAAGGCTGCGAACCGCGCGGCCATCCGCGCGTCCTGGCGGGCCTCGCTCTGGTGGACCATCTCCTCCATCCTCCGCAGCAGGGCGGCTTCGGATCCGGAGCGCGGCTCGTCGACGTGGGCGGCGGGCAACCGGGATCGGCGAAGGGCCTCCATCTCCGCGCGGTGCCGCGACTCCTGCCGGGCAAGGAGGGACTCCA